>JAHWKC010000003.1 GCA_019348095.1 Pseudomonadota bacterium
CGATCAACGTGTTGTAGGTCGTGGTGGCGTCGACCGTGGCGTCGTTCGTCGGGCCGTTGTTGTCCTGCACCTCCTCGAGCGCGAGAATGTCGGGCGACCGCAGATTGGCGACGATCACCCGCGCCAGGGCGTCGAACTTCGGCGCACCATCGCCCGGGTCGAGGTTCTCGACGTTGAAGGTGGCGACGGTGAGCCGGTCGGCCATGCCGCGGCGGGACCGTGCGGGCTGCCGCATCCGGAGGTCGCCGCCAGCGATGGCGAGCTCAAGCGTCTGTACGTGCTGAAGGACCACCAGAACGCCGGCTGGGGCGGGCGCCTGTTCCAGACCGCGCTGGACTGGCTGCAGCGCGACGGCCCGTGCACGCTGTGGATCGGGGTGTGGTCGGAGAACCTCGGCGCCCAGCGCTTCTATGCGCGGCACGGCTTCGAGCACGTCGGCGATTACGAGTTCCCGGTCGGCCGGGTGCGCGATCATGAATTCATCCTGCGTCGCCGCGCTGAGGCTTCACCCGGTTGAAACGGCCGCCCGACCGTTCGGAATTTGCTGTTCCCCCGTTTGAAAAAGGGGGGCAGGGGGGATTCGCTCTTGCCGTGGCGACAGGCCCACGCAAATCCTTGCAAGCCCCTCCTGTCCCAGGCGGGGCGCCTGCATGAGCCGCCGCGTCCTCCTGCTGCACGGCCTGTGGATGCCCCGCGCCTCGATGCACTGGCTCGCCAGGCGGCTGGCGGCGGCCGGGTTCGCGCCGGAACCGTTTGGCTATTCCACCGTCGCCGGTGGGCCCGACAGGGCCGTGCCGGAACTCATCGAGCGCCTGCGACGCGGCGACGCGGACGCCGACGTAGTCGCGCACAGCCTCGGCGGCCTGATCACCCTGACCGCCTTGCGGCGCGAAGCGGACCTGCCGGTACGGCGCGTGGTCTGCCTCGGCTCGCCGCTGTGCGGCAGTGCGGCCGCCGAAGGCCTGTCGCGGCGGCGCTGGAGCGCGCGCACGCTGGGCCGCAGCGCCGAACTGCTGCGGCGCGGCTGCGCGCCTTGGCAGGGCCGGGCCGAGATCGGGGTGGTCGCCGGCCGGGTGCCTTTCGGGCTCGGCCAGTTCTTCGGCGGCATCCGCGGCGACAGCGACGGTACCGTCGCTGTCGCCGAGACCCGCCTGCCCGGCTTGGCCGACCACACCGTGGTCGCGGCCAGCCATAGCGGACTGCTGTTCTCGCGCGACGCCGCGGCGCAGGCTGCCCAGTTTCTGCGTGAAGGCCGGTTCGCGCCGGGGGTGCTGCCCGGGCCGGCGGGAAATCCCCGGTCCGGCGGCAATGAGCGCCTATAATCCGCGGCTTGTTTCTCCAGCACCATCAAATCGTATGGCCGGTCATTCCAAGTGGGCCAACATCCAGCACCGCAAGGGCGCCCAGGATGCCAAGCGCGGCAAGATGTTCACCAAGCTCCTGCGCGAGGTCGGCGTGGCCGCGCGCACCGGCGGCGGCGATGCGGCGAGCAACCCGCGCCTGCGCACTGCGATCGACAAGGCCTTCGCGGCCAACATGACCCGCGACGTGATCGAGCGCGCGGTCAAGAAGGCGACCGGCGAGCTCGAAGGCATCAGCTACGAGGAGATGCGCTACGAGGGCTACGCACCCGGCGGCGTCGCGGTGATCGTCGACTGCCTGACCGACAACAAGGTACGCACCGTGGCCGATGTGCGCCACGCGTTCGGCAAGTTCGGCGGCAACCTGGGCACCGACGGCTCGGTCGCCTTCATGTTCCGCAAGCTCGGCGTGCTGAGCTTCGCGCCGGGCACGGATGAAGATGCGATCACCGAAGCCGCGATCGAGGCCGGCGCCGATGACGTGGTGGTGTATCCCCAGGACGGCTCGATCGACGTGCTGACCGCGCCGGATGCTTTCGAGCCGGTCAGGGCGGCGATGGCGGCGGCGGGCCTGGACCCGGACAACAGCGAAGTGACCTTCCGCGCCGACAACGATGTCGCGGTCGAGGGCGAGACCGCGCAGCAGGTGGTCAAGCTGCTCGACTGGCTGGAGGACCTGGACGACGTGCAGAACGTGTATTCCAACGCCGAATTGGGCGAGGGTGCGTATGCGTAAGACCGGGACCAGGGACCGGGGACCGGGTCCCGGTAAGCGCAGCGCCGGCTGGACCATCGGGCGACTGGACCGGGGTCGATGCGCGTAACGCCCGAAACGACGGCAGCGCCTGCGGGTCCCCGGTCCCCGGTCCCCGGTCCCGGCACCGCCACCCGCATCCTCGGCATCGACCCCGGCTCACAGTGCACCGGGGTCGGCGTGATCGACGTCGCCGCCGACGGGCGCTGCAGCTTCGTGCATTGCGAGGCGCTGAAGCTGCTCGGTGCGGACGATTTCCCCTCGCGCCTGGGCCTGCTGTGCGAGGGCCTGGAGCGGGTGATGGACAGCTGGCGGCCGCAGCAGGTCGCGATCGAGACGGTGTTCATGGACAAGTCGGCGACCTCGGCGCTGAAGCTTGGGCATGCGCGCGGGGCCGCCCTGGCAACGGTGGTGCGGCGGCGGTTGAAGGTCAGCGAATACGCACCGCGCGTGATCAAGCAGTCACTGGTCGGCCGCGGCGCCGCCGACAAACTGCAGGTGCAGCACATGGTGCGGCTGCTGCTGAACCTGCCGGAGATGAAATTGCAGGCCGACGCCGCCGACGCGCTCGCCGTCGCGCTGACCCACGCGCACATGAGCGCGACCCAGATGCGCACCGGCGTGGCCATCAACCAACTCAGAAGGCGCGGCGCATGATCGGCCGATTGAAAGGCATCGTGATCCACAAGCAACCGCCGTGGCTGGTGGTGGACGTCAACGGCGTTGGCTACGAGCTGGAGGCGCCGATGAGCACGTTCTACGACCTGCCCGAACTCGGGCGCGAGGTGTCGTTGTTCACTCACTACGCACAGAAGGAGGACAGCGTCTCGCTGTACGGCTTCCTGCGAGAGGGCGAGCGGCGCCTGTTCCGTGACGTGCAGAAGGTCAGCGGGATCGGCGCGAAGATCGCACTGGCGGTGCTGTCGGGCGTGCCGGTCGACGAATTCGCGCGACTGGTGCAGGCCGGCGACATCACCGCGCTCACCCGCATCCCCGGTATCGGCAAGAAGACCGCCGAGCGGATGGTGGTGGAGCTGCGCGACCGCGCCGCCGACCTGATGGGCGGGGGCGTCACCCTGGGCGGCAGCGGCGCCCCGGCCGACCCGCAGAGCGAGGCGATCATCGCGCTGCAGCAACTGGGCTACAAGCCCGCCGAGGCGGCGCGCATGGCGCGCGACGCCAGCGAGAGCGGCGACGATGCCGCCACCATCATCCGCAAGGCGCTCAAGTCCGCGTTGCGTTGAGCGACTGAGCCCACCTGGAAAGCCATGAGCACTGCGCAGAAAAATCTTCCCCGCCACGCCGCCAAGGACGGGCACGGCAACATCGGGCTGGCCGGACTGATCGTCGGTGCGGTGGGCGTGGTGTTCGGCGACATCGGCACCAGCCCGCTGTACACCATCCGCGAAGCGTTCGCGCCGCACTACGGGCTGATCGCCAACCACGACACCGTGCTCGGCGTGCTGTCGATGATCTTCTGGGCGTTGATGCTGGTGGTCACGCTGAAGTACGTGACCATCATCATGCGGGCCGACAACGAGGGCGAGGGCGGCATCATGGCGCTCATGGCACTGGCCCAGCGCAGCCTGCCCAAAGGCTCCAAGTCGACGTATCTGGTCGGCATCCTCGGTATCTTCGGCGCCTCGCTGTTCTTCGGCGACGGCGTGATCACTCCGGCGATCTCGGTGCTGTCGGCGGTGGAGGGCCTGGAGGTGGTCGCACCGGAGCTGAGCAACTGGATCGTGCCGATCTCGGTGGTGGTGCTGGCGGTGTTGTTCACGACCCAGCGCTACGGCACCGCCAAGGTCGGGCGGATCTTCGGGCCGGTCACGGTGCTGTGGTTCATCGTGCTGGCGGTGCTCGGGGTGGTCAACATCCTGCATGAACCCGAGGTGCTCAAGGCGATCAACCCCTGGTGGGCGATGCGCTTTTTCTATGAGCACAGCTGGGGCGGCATCTTTATCCTCGGCGCGGTGGTGCTGGCGGTGACCGGCGGCGAGGCGATCTATACCGACATGGGCCACTTCGGCGCCAAGCCCATCCGCTATGGCTGGTATTTCTTCGTGTTGCCGGCGCTGATGCTCAACTACCTCGGTCAGGGCGCGCTGGTGCTGGAAGATCCGACTGCGATCCGCAACCCGTTCTACATCGGCGTGCCCGAATGGGGCCGCATCCCGATGATCGTGTTGGCCACGATGGCCACCGTGATCGCCTCGCAGGCGGTGATCACCGGCGGTTTCTCGGTCGCGCGCCAGGCGATGCAGCTGGGCTACATCCCGCGCATGAGCATCAAGCACACCTCCCGCGAGACCATCGGCCAGATCTATATCCCGGCGATCAACTGGGCGATGATGGCAATCGTCCTCGTGCTGGTGCTGACGTTCCGCTCGTCCTCGGCGCTGGCCACCGCCTACGGCGTCTCGGTGTCGGCGACGATGCTGATCGACACGCTGCTGCTGGCGATCGTGGCGCGCGCATTGTGGCCGCGCTGGCGCCTCTGGGTGCTGCCGCTGTGCGTGCCGTTCTTCCTGATCGACCTGGCGTTCCTGACCGCCAATGGCGCCAAGGTGCTGCAGGGCGGCTGGTTCCCGGTGGTGCTGGGCATCGTGCTGTTCACCCTGCTGCGCACCTGGCGCCGCGGCCGCACGCTGTTGCGCGAGGAGATCCAGAAGGAGGGCATCCAGCTCGGCAGCTTCCTGCCGGGGCTGATGCTGGCGCCGCCGGTGCGGGTGCCTGGCACGGCGGTGTTCCTGACCGCCGACAAGGGCGTGGTGCCGCATGCGCTGATGCACAACCTCAAGCACAACAAGGTGCTGCACGAGCGCAACGTGTTCCTGACCGTCGAGACGCTGACGGTGCCGTACTCACCCAAGGACAACCGGCTCCGGATCGAGGCGATCGGCGACGACTTCTACCGAGTGCGGCTGCGCTTCGGCTTCATGGAGACCCCCGACGTGCCGCTGGCGCTGATGCGCAGCTGCGACCAGGGCGGCATCCACTTCGATCCGATGGACACGACCTACTTCGCCAGCCGCGAGACCGTCGTGGCGATCGCACACCGCGGCATGCCGGTCTGGCGCGACCGCCTGTTCGCGCTGATGCACCGCAACGCGGCGCCGGCGACCGGCTTCTTCCGGATCCCCGGCAATCGCCTGGTGGAGCTGGGCGCGCAGGTGGAGATCTGAAAGCGGGGACCCGGGACCGGGGACCCGGAAAGCGCTTCCGGGCAGCCGTACAATCGTGAGCATGAGCAGCCTCTGCAGTACGCACCCCCGCCACCGCAGGCAGCCCGCCGGCGCTGTCGATCGTGTTCTCGACGTTGACGTTCCCGGGTCCCGGGTCCCCGGTCCCCGGTCCCGGCCATGAACGACGAGCGCATCATCGCCGCCGCCGCGACCCGCGAGGACGACGCCGTCGAGGTCTCGATCCGGCCCAAGCGGCTCGATGAGTACCTGGGCCAGCAGCCGGTCCGCGAGCAGATGAAGATCTACATCGAGGCCGCCAAGGGACGCGGCGAGGCGATGGACCACGTGTTGATCTTCGGCCCGCCCGGCCTGGGCAAGACCACGCTGAGCCACGTCATCGCCAACGAGCTCGGGGTCAACCTGCGCCAGACCTCCGGCCCGGTGATCGAGAAGGCCGGCGACCTGGCCGCGCTGCTGACCAACCTGCAGCCGTTCGACGTGCTGTTCATCGACGAGATCCACCGCCTCTCGCCGGTGGTCGAGGAGATCCTCTATCCGGCGATGGAGGACTACCAGATCGACATCATGATCGGCGAGGGCCCGGCCGCGCGCTCGATCAAGCTCGACCTGCCGCCGTTCACCCTGATCGGGGCGACCACCCGCGCCGGGCTGCTGACCGCGCCACTGCGCGACCGCTTCGGCATCGTCCAGCGGCTGGAGTTCTACAGCGCCGAAGAACTCACCCGGATCGTGCGACGCTCCGCGCAGATCCTCGACATCCGCTGCGACCCCGGCGGTGCCGCCGAGATCGCCCGGCGCGCGCGCGGCACCCCGCGCATCGCCAACCGCCTGCTGCGTCGCGTGCGCGATTACGCCCAGGTGCGGGCCGACGGCACCATCAGCCGCGACACCGCCGATGCCGCGATGTCGATGCTGAAGGTCGACCCGGAGGGCTTTGACGAGCTCGACCGGCGCCTACTGCTGACCATCATCGAATCCTTCGACGGCGGCCCGGTCGGGGTGGAGTCACTGGCCGCGGCGCTCAGCGAGGAGCGCGGCACGCTGGAGGACGTGATCGAGCCGTACCTGATCCAGCAGGGTTACCTGCAACGCAGCGCGCGCGGGCGCATCGCCACGCCGAAGGCCTATCGACACGTCGGCCTGCAGCCGGGGAGCCGGGACTCGGTACTTGGGACTGGGGACTCGGGAGGGCTGTTTTGAAGCGCGGCCGCGCGCCACTGTCGTCCCGTTCCCACAACAACCCTTATCCGTGTCATGCGAGCGCAGCGAGGACCCTGCTGTTTTCGCTCCGCTCAGGCAAAAGCAGATCTTCGCTGCACTCGGGATGACAGCCGCTTAAGCTTTTCCCGAGTCCCAAGTCCCGTGCATACCGAAAACTGCCAACGGAAAATCGCTCCAATCGAATGTTCAGCCTGCCGATAAGAATCTACTGGGAAGATACCGACGCGGGTGGGGTGGTCTACCACGCGCAGTACCTGGCATTTCTCGAACGCGCGCGCAGCGAGTGGATGCGCGAGCATGGCTACGGCCAGGAACTTCTGCGGCTCCAGCACGACCTGGTGTTCGCGGTGCGGGCGATGACGCTGGACTTCCTCAAACCCGCGCGGCTCGACGACGCGATCGAGGTGACGGCCGAGTTGTGCCAGTGCCGGCGCGCCAGCGCGGTGTTCGCCCAGGCGGTCCGCCGCGGCGACGAGCTGCTGCTGACCGCGCAGGTGCGGGTCGCGGCGCTCGATGCCCGGGGCTTCCGCCCGCGCGCCATTCCGCCACCGCTGCATGACCAGTTGAAAGCGCTAGAACACCCCGCCGCCTGAGCGGATCCATTCGGAAACAAGCCCGCCACGGGCACGGAGAACACGCATGACCCCTTTGTTGAGCATGTTGCAGGCCGCCACGGTCGAGCCCCTGCCCGGCGCGGCGACCGACGCGGCGACCCGGGCCGCACTGCCGGCCACGCTCGACAACAACTTCGACATGCTGCAGTTGATCCTGCACGCGTCTATCCCGGTGCAACTGGTGATGGTGCTGCTGCTGTTCGCGTCGATCGCCTCGTGGGTGATCATCTTCCGCAAGAAGAAGATGCTCGACCGCGCCGAGCGCGAGGCCGAGCAGTTCGAGGAGCGCTTCTGGTCGGGCGCGGAGTTGTCCAAGCTGTATGCCAACACCACCGAGCGCAACCGCGAGATCGGTGGCCTGGAGGCGATCTTCGAATCCGGCTTCCGCGAATACGGCCGCCAGCGCCAGCGTCGCGGCGTCGACAGCCGGACCCAGCTCGAAGGCGCCCAGCGCGGCATGCGCGTGTCCTCGGCGCGCGAACTCGACGGGCTGGAGCACAACCTGGAGTTCCTCGCCAACGTCGGCTCGATCGCGCCCTACGTCGGCCTGTTCGGCACCGTCTGGGGGATCATGATCTCGTTCCAGGGGTTGGCCAACATGAAGGAGGCCACGATCGCCACGGTCGCGCCGGGCATCTCCGAGGCGCTGATTGCCACCGCGATGGGCCTGTTCGCCGCGATCCCCGCGGTGTGGGCCTACAACCGCTACGCGACCAAGGTCGAACGCATCGCCGGGCGCTATGACGCGTTCGCCGAGGAGTTCTCCTCGATCCTGGAACGGCAGACGCATCATGACGAGTAGAGCCGGGACCCGGGAAGAGCAAGAGCCGAGGATGTTTATTTCTTCCGGGACCCGGGGAGCGCAAGAGCAAGAGCCGGGGACGAGGACTTCTTCCGGGTCCCGGGTCCCCGGTCCTGGGCCCCGGCCGTCTGGAGGCACCGCACCATGACCACCGTCATCCGCCGCCACCGCAAGAAGCGCAAGCTCAAAGCCGAGATCAACGTCGTCCCCTACATCGACGTGATGCTGGTGCTGCTGATCATCTTCATGGTCACCGCGCCGCTGCTGAACCTGGGCGTGGACATCGAGCTGCCGCAGTCGGATGCCAAGTCGATGCAGGAGAAGAAGGACCCGGTGGTGGTCAGCGTCGATCCGGCCGGCAACTATTTCCTGACCGTCGAGGCCGGCAGCAACGAGGCTCTCGAGATGGACGCGCTGGAGGCGCGCATCCGCGCGATCGTCAACCAGAACCCGCAGGTGCCGGTGTTCGTCGCCGGTGACGGCACGGTCGACTACCAGCGGGTGATGGACGCGATGGTGCTGTTGCAGCGCGCCGGGGTCGAGCGCGTCGGCCTCATGAGCCAGCCGACGCAGGCTGCCGACTGATGCGGGAAACGCGCGCCGACAACGCGCAGGCCCTGGTGCTCGCGCTGGGACTGCACGCGCTGCTGTTCCTGGTGATGTTCGTCGGGTTCTGGTGGAGCAGCAGCAATCCGCCGGCTTCGGCCGCGGGTTCGCCGATCTCGGCCGAGCTGATCGACGCCAGCGCGCTCTCCGTGCAGATGCGCCAGACCCTCGACGACCTGCCCGAGCCCGTCGACGAACCGTTGCCCGCGCCCGTGCCGCAGCCCGAGCCGCAGCCCGAGGAGGCCGCGCCACCGCCGCAGCCGCTGCCCGAGCCGGTACCGCAGGACGCGCCGACCCCGCCGCAGACCCGGGCCCAGGACTTCATCCCGATTCCCGATACCGAGGACCAGGACGCGGTCACCGACCAGCCGACCCCGACGCCGGCGGAGATCGAGCGCGAGCGCCAGGAGGAGCGCCGCCGGCAGGAGCAGGTCGATCTGACCGAGCGCCGCCGTCAGGAAGAGGCCGAGCGGCAGCGCCGGTTGTCGCAGATGGAGGCCGAGCGGCAGAAGCAGCTGGCCGACATCCGCCGCCGCCGCGAAGCGGCCGCGCGCGAGGCCGAGCAGGCCGAGCAGCAGCTCCAGCGGGTCGCCGAGGCCCGCCGCCGCGCCGCTGCGGAGGAGGCGCCCCGTCCCGCGCCTGCCGCCAGCGCGCCGCCGGGCAATGACGGGATCGACCCGTCATTGCTGGCGCGCTATCAGGCCGCGATCCAGCAGGCGGTGCTGTCCAAGTGGACCCGTCCGGAAACCGTGCCGCTGGGCGCGCGTTGCAAACTCGTCATCCGCCAGTTGCCCGGCGGCGAGGTGATGAGCGCAGAGGTCTCCTCGCCCTGCGACTACGACGAGCAGGGCCGGCGCTCGATCGAGGCCGCCGTGCTGAAGGCGCAGCCGCTGCCGCACGCGGGGTTCGAACCGGTGTTCAACCGCACGCTGATCTTCACCTTCACCGCGCAGGACCGCTGAGTACGCGGGTGGTTCCGGGGGCGATCCCCAGCCAGTGCCGGACTTGGATTCAGCTTTGAGCCAGCGTTCACGTTCAGGCTGTTAACAATTGTGCACTGTGATCACTCGCTCTTGACCCGGAACTGCCGATGAACCGACCCCTGCGCTGGCTGGCCGCGCTGCTCGCCCTCCTGCTGCCCCTGACCGCCGCTGCCCAGCAACAGGGTCTGGAGATCGACATCGTCGGCGGCAGCGCCGCGGCCCTGCCGATCGCGGTGGTGCCAATGCCGTACCAGGGCAGCGGCACCGCCCCGGAAACCGATGTCGCCGCGGTGATCGCCGCCGACCTCAACCGCTCCGGCCAGTTCCGCAGCCTGCCTGCGGGCGACCTGATCGAGCGCCCCACCCGCGGCAGCGAGGTCAGATATCCGACCTGGCGCGCATTGAACCAGGATTACCTGGTCGTCGGCCGGGTGGTGGATGCCGGCGCCGGCAGTTACCGGGTCGAATACGAGTTGTTCGACGTCGCCACCCAGGAGCGCCTGCTCGGCTTCGCACTCACCGCGCGCAGCAATGCGATGCGCGACGTCGCCCACCAGGTCGCCGACGCCATCTACGAAGAGGTGCTGGGCGTGCGCGGCGCATTCTTTACCCGCATCGCCTACGTCACCGCCACCGGCACCGGCCGCGACACGCGTTACGCGCTGATGGTCGCCGATTCCGACGGCTACAACCCGCAGACGGTGGTGCGCTCGTCCGAGCCGCTGCTGTCGCCCTCGTGGAGCCCCGACGGCAGCCGGCTGGCCTACGTCAGCTTCGAAGGCGGCAGCTCCTCGATCTACATCCAGAACATCGGCTCGGGCAGCCGCGAGCTGGTCGCCAAGTTCCGCGGCATCAACGGCGCGCCGGCGTTCTCGCCCGACGGCCGGCGCCTGGCGCTGACACTGTCGCGCAGCGGCAATCCCGAGATCTACGTGATGGACCTGGCCAGCCGTGCGCTGACCCAGCTGACCAGCCACTTCGGCATCGACACCGAGCCGACCTGGAGCGCGGACGGCAACACGGTCTACTTCACCTCCGACCGCGGCGGCCGGCCGCAGATCTACCAGGTGCCGGCGTCCGGCGGCAGCGCCACGCGCGTGACGTTCGAAGGCACCTACAACGCCAGCGCCGACGTATCGGCCGACGGCCAGAAGATCGCCACCGCGCAGGGCGCCGGCAACACCTACCGCATTGCGTTGAGGGACAGCACGCTGGGTTCGCCACGCTGGAGCATGCTGTCGCCGGGCTCACTGGACGAGTCGCCGAGCTTCGCACCCAACGGTTCGATGATCATCTATGCTGCGCGTGAGGGAAGCAGGGGCGTGCTCTATGCGGTGTCGGCCGACGGCCGGGTGCGACAGCGCCTGGTGCTCGCCGACGGCGACGTGCGCGAGCCTGCATGGGGGCCGTACCGGCTTGCGCGATGACTCTGGCTGCACCGGTCCGCTATCGCGAGCTGCCGATCGCCCTGTCCTGATATCGAGTTCGACTTTGCCGCACCACCTGCTTTGACGTACCTGCTCCGACCACCTGTTCCATGCCATTGACGAGGAAGTTGATATGAACAAAACCGCCCGCATCATCCTCGCCGCCGTGCTCTGCACCGCGGCTGTCGCCTGCTCCAAGCAGGTCCGTGAAGAAGCCCCGGTCGATCCGGTCCCGAGCGCCCCGCCGGTCACCGAGCCGGCGCCGACCGGTCCCACCGCGTTCGGCCCGGAGGACCTCGACTCCGACGCCTGCCTGCGCCAGCGCGTGGTGTACTTCGATCTCGACCAGGACACCCTGCGTCCTGAGTTCCAGTCGATCATCGGCTGCCATGCCAAGTACCTGGGTGACCGCCCGTCCTCGCGCATGACCTTGGAAGGCCATGCCGACGAGCGCGGCAGCCGTGAGTACAACGTGGGCCTCGGCGAGCGCCGCGGCAACTCGGTCTCCTCGGCGATCCAGGCCAACGGCGGCTCGGGCAACCAGATGAGCGTCACCAGCTACGGCGAAGAGCGCCCGACCTGCACCGCGTCCAACGAAGAGTGCTGGGCGAAGAACCGCCGGGTCGAGATCATCTACACCGCACGTTGAAGCCGGGCCCGTTGATGCCCAGCTTGTCAAAGCCGCGCATTGAAGCCGTTCCCGTGGAAAAAACGTCACGTTGAAAGGTCATACGATGCGTAAGTTTGCAGTCAGTCTTGCGGTTGCGGCGGCCCTCGTGGCCGCCGCACCGGCGTCCGCCCAGCGCATGAGCCTGGCCGACCGGGTCGCGTTGCTCGAGCAGCGCGCCGGCGACAACCAGGCCAACATCGACCTGCTGCGGCAGGTCAACCTGCTCAAGGACGAGGTGCAGGCCCTGCGGGCGCAGGTGGAGGAACTCACCCATCAGCAGGAGCAGCTCCACCAGACCGGGCGCGCCCAGTATTTGGATCTGGATGGCCGCCTGAACCGGATCGAAAGCGGCGCGGCCGCGCCAATGAACCCGGATCTGCCGATCACCCCTCCGGCCGGAGCGGCGCCGAGCCAAGGTGACCGAGCGATCGAGGCGGGGACCGACCAGGCCCAGGCCGCGACCGCCGCGGCTGGCCCGACGCTGGATCCGGCGCCGTCGGTCTACGGCGATGCCGGCACGCTGGCGCAGGGCGCCGGCGAGCGCGAGGCGTACGATGCCGCGTTCGATGCGCTCAAGGCTGGCGAGTACGCCGAATCGGCGAACCTGTTCCAGTCGTTCCTGGAGCAGTATCCCAGCGGAAGCTACGCACCCAACGCGCTGTACTGGCTCGGCGAGAGCTACTACGTCACCCAGAACTACCAGGCCGCCCAGCAGCAGTTCCAGACGCTGCTGGAGCGTTATCCGACCCACGACAAGGCCGCGGGCGCGATGCTCAAGGTCGGCCTGTCGCAATACGGGCTGCAGCAGCTCGACGCCGCCGAGCGCACCTTGTCGGAAGTCAACCGACGGTATCCCGGCAGCGATGCCGCCCGCACCGCCGAGGACCGGCTGGGCGCGATTCAGCTCAACCGCCTGCGCTGATTTGTAGGAACGCCTCTAGCCTGCAGAGGTTTGGGCGCGGGCCCGCATCACCCGAATCGGGCCGGAAAGCATCGCGGCCATGGGCCGCTCCTACGGAGCCGCGCAGCGCCCCTGCGGGATCGAGCCGCGCATAGCTTCGGGCGCTCGGCTAAAATTGCGCCATGAACGCTGTCGCGCCCGACGCGGTCCCCGCGTCGACGGACCGCCTCAAGCTCACCGAGATCTTCCTGTCGCTGCAGGGCGAGTCGCGCAGCATCGGCTGGCCGACCGTGTTCGTGCGCCTGACCGGCTGCCCGCTGCGCTGCCAGTACTGCGACACCGCGTATGCCTTCCATGGCGGCGACTGGTGGGGGATCGACGCGATCCTCGCCGAAGTCGCGGGGTTTGGAGCGCGCCACGTCTGCGTCACCGGCGGCGAGCCGCTCGCGCAGAAGCGTTGCATCGGATTGCTGCGGCGGCTGTGCGATGCCGGCCATGAGGTCTCGCTGGAAACCTCCGGCGCGATCGACATTGCCGAGGTCGATCCCCGCGTCTCGCGCGTGCTCGACATCAAGACGCCCGGTTCCATGGAGGCGCACCGCAACCTGTGGAGCAACCTTGCGCTGCTGACCGCGCACGACCAGGTCAAGTTCGTGATCTGCAGCCGCGAGGACTACGACTGGGCCAAGGCGACCGTCGCCGAGCACGGATTGGACGAAGTCTGCGACGTGCTGTTCTCGCCGAGCTTCGGCCAGATCGCACCGCGCGAGCTGGCCGACTGGATCGTCGCCGACCGGCTGCCGGTGCGCTTCCAGCTGCAGTTGCACAAGCTCCTGTGGGATGACGCGCCGGGCCGCTAGGCCCCGTGTGCTCTTGTAGGAGCGACGTAAGTCGCGACCGCGCCACCCGCCACCTCGTTCGCCGCATCGCCGGACCGGAGAGCTCGCGACTCACGTCGCTCCTACCGGCGGCGCGAGACGAACCCAACCGAACCGACAACATGAATGATCCGCCCATGAAGCCTGCCGTTGTCCTCCTCTCCGGCGGCATGGACTCCGCCGTCGTCATCGCGCTCGCGCGCGAGCAGGGCTTCGCGGTGCACGCGCTGAGCGTGCGCTACGGCCAGCGCCACACCTCCGAGCTCGATGCCGCCGACCGCATCGCACGTGCGTTCGGCGCGGTCGCGCACAAGACCGTCAACGTCGACCTGCGCAGCATCGGCGGCTCGGCGCTGACCGACGATGGCATCTCCGTACCGCTCGATACCGACGGTCATCCGGTCGGTGAGGCTGCCACGAAGGACACGATCCCGACGACGTACGTCCCCGCGCGCAACACCATCATGCTGTCGGTGGCGCTCGGCTGGGCCGAAGTGCTGGGCGCGGCGGACATCTTCTGCGGCGTCAACGCGGTCGACTACTCCGGCTATCCCGATTGCCGCCCCGAGTTCATCGATGCCTTCGAGCGACTCGCCAACCTCGCCACCAGGGCCGGCGTCGAGGGCGCCGGGCTTCGCGTGCGTGCGCCGCTGCAACACATGAGCAAGGCCGAAATCGTGCGCCAGGGCGTGCGGCTGGGCGTGGACTTCGCCCAGACCGTCTCGTGCTACCAGGCCGATGCCGAAGGCCGCGCGTGCCGCCACTGCGACGCCTGCCGCCTGCGCGCTGAAGGCTTCGCCGCCGCCGGCGTCGCCGACCCCACCCGCTACGCCTGAAGCCCGCGGGCGACATGCCTTCTACCGCACTGCGCCGCGGCATCGGTGCAGAAAAGCGGTCACGCACGCCGCGCAACACCGACAACGGTTGCGCTAGAATGCACGCCCCCGGCGCAACGCCGGGCGCTGTGGGTCGTTAGCTCAGTTGGTAGAGCATCGGACTTTTAATCCGCTGGTCGATGGTTCGAATCCATCACGACCCACCATCCTTTTCGGGCTTGGCCTGCTCCTTTGGCCGCTATGGACGCTAACCGCGATGCCCGGCTCCTGCAGGTGTGACGCGTTGGCGCAGGGCTGAGGCGAGCCGACGTGCTCGCCCTTATGCTGCACCACCCATGACGCGAGACGGCCGATGCCGCTGTTGCTGATTCCCCTGCTGATGGCCGGCGTGCTGGCGCTGTGGGCCTTGCTGTTGCCGCTGGCGCTCATCCAGCGCTACCGGAGGGGCAAGCTGCGGCGGCGCGCGCGGGCGTGGGCGGCGGCGATCAACAGTGCGCTGCTGCTGGCATCGGCGCTGGTGCTGCTGGTCAGCGCATGGGTGCTGGACCACTGGATTGCGCTGGCGTTGGCGTACGCAGCGGTCGGGCTCGCGCTTGGGGTGGTGGTCGGGATCGTGGGGCTATGGCTGACGCGGTTCGAGGTCACCCCGTCCGGGCTGTATTACACGCCGAACCGCTGGCTGGTGCTGGCGGTGACCTTGATCGTCGCGCTGCGGATCGCGTATGGGCTGGTGCGCGCCTGGCAGTGGTGGCAACTCGATGGCGGCGCGGCGCACTGGCTGGTCGCGCAGGGCAGCCTGCTCGCGGTGGGCGGGCTGCTGATCGGCCACTACCTCGCGTATACCTTCGGCCTGTGGCGGCGCTCGCGTGCGCTGGGTGCCCGGGCATGACCGCGGACGCCCACTCCACCCGCGCGGTCATTGCCATGATCGTCGCGGTCGCGGCGTTCTCGCTGATGGATGCGGGGCTGAAATCGCTGGCCGGGTATTACCCGCCGTTCCAGGTGGCGGCGCTGCGCGGCGCGGCGTCGTTGCCGCTGGTGCTGGCCTGGGCCCTGGCGACGGTCGGCGCGCGCTCGCTACTGCGCGTGCGCTGGTCGTTGCACCTGCTGCGCGGGGTGCTCGGGGTGGCAATGATGGCGTCGTTCGTCTATGCGCTGCGCACCTTGCCGCTGTCCACCGCCTATTCGATCTTCTTCATCGCGCCATTGCTGATCACCGCCTTGTCGGTGCCGTTGCTGCGGGAGCGGGTCGGGCCGCGCCGCTGGACCGCGATCGGGATTGGGCTGGCCGGCGTGCTGGTGGTGCTGCGCCCGACCGGGCAGGGCGTGCTGACCCTGGCCGGCCTGGCGGTGCTGCTGGCTGCGCTGGCCTATGCGATCAGCGCTATTACGGTGCGCCTGCTGGCGCGAACCGACAGCACCGAGTCGATGATGGTGTGGGCGATGACCATGATCGCGCTCGGCGCGGGCGCGCTGGCGCTGCCGGACTGGGTGCCGATCCGCGCAGCCGACGGCTGGATCATCCTGGCCGTGGGCGTGGCCGGGGCGCTCGGCCAGTACGCGATCACCGAAGCGTTCCGGGTCGGAAAGGCCTCGCTGATCGCGCCGATCGAATACACCGCGCTGCTGTGGGGGGTGATCCTGGACGCGACCTTATGGGGGGTCTTGCCCGATTCGGTGACCTGGCTCGGCGCCGGCATCATCGTCGCCAGCGGCCTGTATCTGCTACGGCGCGAGCGCATCCATGCCGAGGCGGAGCATCCCTGAGTCTGGCGGGGCGGTTAAGGGCGTTTGACGCGGATCAGAGCGAAAAAAGGCGGATTAGAGCAAGGCGCCTATAGGAAAACAGGTGGTGATGCTGGTCGCGCCTAAGGCTCAGGGTCCATCAGCTCGCAGGTGTTCCGCGCCAAAAGGTGCGCGGCATTTACGAGCCCCCTCGTGCTCCCGGGCACTCGCCAACCGATACATGATCTCATCCGCTCTATCCGCCTTTTTTCGCTCTGATCCGCGTCAAAAGCTCCTGCCTTGCCGGAGCGCGACATTCACTCATAGCGCTTCTGGCAAAGCTCGCAGAAGAATGCGCGCCGTTGCGTACGACCGAGCTTGGCCCGGTAGCTCAAGCGGTTGCCGTCGCGCGGGCAGTGGGTCTTGGTGTGCACCTGGTAGTGCTTTTTCAGCTCGTACGCCTTCTTCCATTCGTAGAACTCGAAGCTGTACACGCTGGCCTGCTTGATCAACTCGCCGAGCTTGCGCGACGGCAGCGCGCCGATCGTGCTTTCAGGATGCACCCGGATGCGATGCAATACCTCGTTCTTGATGATGTTGCCGACCCCGGCGAACACGTTCTGGTCGAGCAGGGCGTCGGCCGCGATGGTGTCGGGCTGCGCCTGGAGCTTGCGGCGCGCGCCGGCCGGGTCCCATTGCTCGGCCATGACATCGCCGCTCCAGTCGTAGCTGTCGTCGAGTGCGCCCTCGATGTACTTCAGCGAACAGGCGTAGAAATTGAGCTCCTCGCCCTTGGCGAAGCCCAGGCTCATGCGCGGCGGGGTTGGGTTGCCCTCGTTGATGCGGTAGGTGCCGAACAGCAGGAAGTGCACCCGCATCGTGAAGTTGTCGAACTCGATCAGGAAGTGTTTGCCCCAGCTGCGCAGTGCCACGATCCTGCGGCCGTGCATGCGTTGCAGGTCGAGTTTGCTGTTGCCGGACACGCGCTTGACCGTGCGGCCGGCAAAAGCCGCCGCCTGCTCCCTGAGGATGACCAGCGAGGGGCCTTCAGGCACGGCGTTGGCTCAGCGCGCGAGGCTGGCCGACAGCGCCGCGGCGATCGCGGCATCGCCGTTGACCAGATCCTGCCAACGCAGGGCGACCCCCTTGCGGTGGCCTTTCTCGACCAGCTTCAAGCCGGTCGGGTCGAGCGTCAGCGTGTACAACCGCTCGTCGATCTCGATCTCGCGACGCAGCGGTTTGTCGAGTCGGGTGGTCATGTGGGGCGCTCCGCGCGGATCATCGCTCGACGCTAGCGGGGGGTGGGGCTAGAGGTCGTGAACGACGCGGCAACGCCCGGGACTGGCGAGCCGCGCGGGTGCCGCCGGTCCGTGACGAAGGTCATGCCACCGACCGGCAGGGGCATTGCGTCCCCCGACCCGGCACGATGCACTTGCCCCAGCACCAAGCCTAAAGCCCCACGCCTTATGCCCTGATCGTCAATGGAGACCGCAATGCGCCGTTTGCTCGCCATCATCGTCCTGCCGCTGGTTTGCGGCGTCGCCGCGGCCGCGGAAATCGAGTGCTCGATCGAGAGCGATTACGAACTCGCCCTCAACGAGCGCAGCGTGATCCTGACCCGCGACAGCGGCACGCCGAAGGCGATCGTGATGCGTGGCGGCCGGTTGTTCGTCGATGACCGCTGGGTCGAACTGAGCGCCGCCGACAGCCGGCGCATCGCCGAGTTCGAGCGCGGTGCGCGTGCGGCAATGCCGGAGGCCGCGGCGATCGGCCGGGAAGCGGCGGAAATCGCCTTCGTCGCATTGGGCGAGGTCGCGGCCGGCTTCAGCGATGATCCCGCCGAGGTCCGCGGCAAACTGGCCAAGGCGCGTGCCCAGCTGGACGCGCGGCTGGCGCGTTCGGCCACTGCGACCCGCTTTGACAGCCGTGACATCGGCGAGGGCGTTGCCGAGGCCGTGCGCGAGGTCATCCCGACCCTGATCGGCGACATCATCGGCGGCGCCCTGAGCGCTGCATTCGGCGGCGATGCCAGTCGACTGGAGCGAATGGAAGGCCTGGATGCCCGCATCGAGGCCCAAGTCGAGTCCCGCGCGCAGGAACTGGGCGAGCGCAGCGAGCGCTTGTGCGGCCAGTTGGCGGCGCTCGATGCGATCGACGAGGCACTGGAGCTGCGCATCGAGGGCCAGCGATTGAATCTGCTGGAGGCCGAGGTCGGGCCCACGCACGTGACGGCATCGGCACGTGCCGGCACCAATTGACTTGACTCGGTCATCAAGACCCTGAAGGGTCGATCGCGGATGGCGCGGTCCGTCGACAGCGGCCACAATACGGGTTTCGCGCAATGGCGGAGCCGAGCATGGCTGAGTTGAAGGAAGCACGCGTCCCCGATATCGGTGATTACGACGGCGTGCCGGTGATCGAGCTGCTGGTCGCGGTCGGCGACACCGTTGCGCAGGACCAGGGCCTGGTCACGCTGGAGTCCGACAAGGCGACCATGGAAGTGCCGGCGCCGTTTGCCGGCGTGGTGCGCGAGCTCAAGGTCAAGGTCGGCGACAACATCGCCGAAGGCAGCGTGGTGGCGATGATCGAGCCGGCGCAGGGCGATGCCGATGCCAAGCCCGACACCGCCCCGGCGCCGCCGGCAAACGACAAGGCCAAGGGGACCGAACCCGACAGCGTGGTCGAGCCGGTCGCGGTCACTGAATCCGACAACCTCGCCAGGCGCGAGATCGAATCGGCCCAGCCCGGCACCCCGGCGCCCGCAAAGGCGGGCGGCAAGGGCGATGACAAGAACGATGACGACAGCGGCGGCAAGAGCACCCCGCCACGCTCGCCACCGGTGGCCTTCGATGCCGACGAGCTGCTGCCCGACAAGGTCCCGTACGCGAGCCCGGCGGTGCGCGTGTTCGCCCGCGAACTGGGCGTGGACCTGGCGCGGGTCACCGGCTCCGCGCGCGGTGGACGGATCAGCAAGGAGGACGTGCAGGGCCACGTCAAGAGCGTGATGCAGGGCGGCGGCGCGGCCGGCGCACCGGGCGGTGGCGGTGGCGGTGGCGGTGGCTTGAGCCTGTTGCCGTGGCCGAAGGTCGACTTCAGCAAGTTCGGCGAAACCGAGACGCGCAGCCTGTCGCGTATCCAGAAATTGTCCGGGGCCAACCTCGCGCGCAACTGGGCGATGATCCCGCACGTCACCCAGTTCGACGATGCCGACATCACCGAACTCGAAGCGCTGCGGGTCTCGCTCAACAAGGAGAACGAGAAAGCCAGGGACGGCGTCAAGCTGACCATGCTTGCGTTCCTGATGAAGGCCTCGGTCGCCGCGCTGCAGAAGTTCCCCGACTTCAACGCCTCCCTCGATGCCAGCGGCGAGACGCTGGTGCTGAAGAAGTATTTCCACATCGGTTTTGCTGCCGACACGCCCAACGGGCTGGTGGTGCCGGTGGTGCGCGACTGCGACAAGAAGGGCGTGATGCAGATCGCCCGTGAAACCGGCGAGCTCGCGGCCAAGGCGCGCGACGGCAAGCTTGGGCCGGCGGCGATGAGCGGCGGTTGTTTCTCGATCAGCTCACTCGGCGGCATCGGCGGCACCGCATTCACCCCGATCGTCAATGCACCGGAAGTGGCGATCCTCGGCGTGTCCAAGGCGGCGATGAAGCCGGTCTGGAACGGCAAGGAGTTCGCACCGCGGCTGACCCTGCCGTTGTCGCTGAGCTACGACCACCGGGTGATCGACGGCGCCGCGGCCGCGCGCTTCACTGCATACCTGGCGCAACTGCTGGCCGATCTGCGCCGCGTGCTGCTGTGAGAGCCACTATTGCGAGGGCCGGCTGATGGCAAACAATACGATTGAAGTGAAGGTGCCTGACATCGGCGACTTCGATGCGGTCCCGGTGATCGAGCTGCTGGTCGCGGTCGGCGACAGCGTGAGCGAAAACCAGGGCCTGATCACGCTGGAGTCCGAGAAGGCATCGATGGAAGTGCCGTCCTCGGCCGCAGGCGTAATCAAGGAACTCAAGGTCAAGGTCGGCGATGACGTGGCCGAGGGTGCGGTGATCGCGGTGCTGGAGGTCGAGGGGGAGGGCCAGGGTCCGGAGCAGAGTCAGGGCCAGAGCCAGAGCGAAGCGCCGTCCGCGAAGGACGCCAAAGGCGCAAATGGATCAAAAGAAAGCGAGCAGGCAAGTGAATCTTCCGCCGATCGTGCGCCTCGCGCGCCTGCGGGCGGTGGCGAGGGCCGTGCACCGAAGGGCGCACCGGCATCGGGGCGCAAGGCCGACATCGAATGCCGCCTGCTCGTGCTGGGCGCCGGCCCCGGGGGCTACACCGCGGCATTCCGCGCCGCCGACCTGGGCCTGGACACGGTGCTGGTGGAGCGCTACCCGCAACTGGGCGGTGTCTGTCTCAACGTCGGCTGCATCCCGTCCAAGGCGCTGCTGCATGCCGCGGCGGTGATCGACGAGGCCGCCCACGCCAGTGACTACGGCATCGAGTTCGGAAAGCCCAAGATCGGTCTTGACGCACTGCGCGGCTACAAGGACAAGGTGGTCGGGCAGCTGACCAAGGGCCTGGCCGGCATGGCCAAGCAGCGCAAGGTGCGGGTGGTCGGCGGTACCGGCAGATTCATCTCGGCCAACGAGCTCGAGGTCGAGGCCGAGGACGGCAAAAAACTGATCGCTTTCGAGCAATGCATCATCGCCGCCGGGTCGCAGGCGGTGAAGCTGCCGGGCTTTCCCTGGGGCGAGAAGGACGCGACGGGTGCGCGGGTGATGGACTCCACCGACGCGCTCGAACTTGCCGATATTCCG
This sequence comes from Pseudomonadota bacterium, assembly GCA_019348095.1. Classification (GTDB taxonomy): domain Bacteria; phylum Pseudomonadota; class Gammaproteobacteria; order Xanthomonadales; family Xanthomonadaceae; genus Novilysobacter_A. The sequence continues at coordinate 20,787 of JAHWKC010000003.1, forward strand.
AAAAAACTGCTGGTGGTCGGCGGCGGCATCATCGGCCTGGAAATGGCGACGGTGTACCGCGCGCTCGGCAGCCAGGTCACCGTGGTCGAGCTCGCCGATCAGCTGATGCCGGGGACCGACCCCGATCTGGTCAAGCCACTGGCCGACCGCCTGAAGAAGCAGGGCGTGGCGGTTCACCTCAAGATCAAGGCCGCCGGTACCGAGGTGCAGAAGAAAGGCATCAAGGTATCGTTCGAGGGCGACCAGGCCCCCGAGGCGCAGGTGTTCGACCGGGTGCTGGTGGCAGTCGGCCGCGCGCCCAACGGCGGCAAGCTCGATGCGCAGAAGGCCGGGGTGGAGGTCAGTGACCGCGGCTTTATCGCGGTCGATCGGCAGATGCGCAGCAACGTGCCGCATATCTTCGCGATCGGCGATCTGGTCGGCAATCCGATGCTCGCGCACAAGGCGACGCACGAGGGCAAGCTTGCGGCCGAAGTCGCCGCCGGTGAGAAGAAAGAATGGGTCGCGCGGGTGATTCCGTCGGTGGCCTACACCGATCCGGAGATCGCCTGGGTCGGCGTCACCGAAACCGAGGCGAAGGCCAAGGGCCTGAAGGTCGGCGTCGGCAAGTTCCCGTGGGCGGCCAGTGGGCGCGCCATCGGCATCGGCCGCACCGAAGGTTTCACCAAATTGATTTTCGACCAGGCCACCCAGCGGATCATCGGCGGCGGCATCGTCGGCGTGCACGCGGGCGATCTGATCGCCGAGGTCGCCCTCGCGATCGAGATGGGCTGCGAGGTC
>JAHWKC010000400.1 GCA_019348095.1 Pseudomonadota bacterium
TCGGGTTGCGGCCGTTCGCCAGTCCCACAGCCCGCACGCATCGCGGATCGCCCAGCCGAAGAGCGAGCTCGCCGTACGTCGTGGTGGTGCCGTACGGGATGCGGCGCAGCTCGTCCCACACCCGCCGCTGGAACGCCGTCCCCGGCGGCGCGAGCGGGAGGTCGAACTCGGTCCGCTCACCGGCGAAGTGCTCCTGCAGCTGGCGGACCCCCTCGCGCAGCACCGGCTCGTCCGGCGACGCCGGTGCCGCAGGGACGTCGTACGGCGCGAAGTGGGCCTTCACCAGTGCACCGTCGACCGCGACGAGGACGGTGGTCGCCAGGCCGCGCAGCGCGGATGGCGTGACGTCGGCCAGCTCGACGGTGAACGCCCCCGGCGATTCGTCGTCCGCCCGGATGGCGATGGCGTCGACGAACCACCGGCGGGGCCCGGGGTCCTCGTTGGGGTCCCAGCGCATGCCGGTGACGGTGGACCCGGTCCACGGCAGGGACCCCGGCTCGACGGTCGACCCGAAGCGACCGTCCTTGAGGTCGTAGGTCACGGTCGGCCGGGACGGGTAGGTCACGAACTCCCGGCTGTCCATCCACCGCAGGCCGCCGTCGGCGCGATCGTGCCTGGCACGCCGGTCGAGGCCCGCGTCAGCACCATGCCCGGGCGAGTGTTCGAGGGGCGTGTGGAAACCCTGCTGCCGCAGATCGAGACCGGCAGCCGCACGCAGCAGGCGCGGGTCGTGCTCGACAACCCCGATGGCGTGCTGGCACCGGGCATGTTTGCGCAGATCACGTTGCAGCCGGCCGATGGGGCGCAACAGCCGCTGGTGCCGTCGGATGCCGTGATCGGCGCGGGCAACGACGCGCGCGTGATCCTGATGGACCAGGACGGTCGCTTCCAGCCGGTGGCGGTGCAGACCGGACGCAGCGGCGGCGGCTTCACCGAAATCCTGTCGGGCCTGGACGGCGGTGAGCAGGTGGTGGCCTCGGGGCAGTTCCTGATCGATTCGGAGGCAAACCTGTCGGGCGCACTGGAGCGCCTGGGCACTGCACCGGACCAGGACGAGGCGGCCAGCGATGGGGCGCCTGATTCGGGCACGCCCGGGTCCCGGATGCCGGGCATGGACGGCATGCCCGGAATGGACGGTGCCGATGATGACGCGGATGGTGCGGCCGAACCGGCGCCGGAAGCAGCTTCATCGACCGACGAGCCCGCCGCGGAGCCGACGCTATGATCGCCGCGATCATCCGCGCATCGATCGCCAACCGCGTCATCGTGCTGTTCGCCTCGCTGCTGCTGACGGTATGGGGCGTCCTGTCGGTCTTCCGCACCCCGCTGGACGCGTTGCCCGACCTGTCCGACACCCAGGTCATCATCCGGACCCAATGGCCCGGACAGACCCCGCGCATCGTCGAGGACCAGGTCACCTACCCGTTGACCACGACGATGCTGTCGGTGCCGGGCGTCAAGGACGTGCGCGGCTATTCCTTCTTCGGCGATTCGTACGTCTACGTGCTGTTCGACGACGACACCGACCTGTACTGGGCGCGCTCGCGCGTGCTGGAGTACCTGAGCCAGGTGCGTGACAGCCTGCCCGAGGGGATCACGCCATCGCTCGGCCCCGACGCGACCGGGCTGGGCTGGGTGTACCAGTACGCGCTGGTCGATCGTACCGGCGAGCACGACCTGGGCGAGTTGCGTTCGCTGCAGGACTGGTTCCTGCGTTACGAGCTCAAGACCATTCCCGACGTGGCCGAGGTCGCCAGTCTCGGCGGCATGCTGCAGGCCTGGCAGATCGTGCCGGATCCGCAGGAGCTTGCCGCCCGCGGCATCGGCGTGACGCAACTGGTCGAGGCGATCCGCGCCGCCAACGGCGCCACCGGAGGTTCGGTGATCGAGCTGGCCGAGGCCGAGTTGATGGTGCGCAGCGAGGGCTACCTGCAAACCCGCGAGGACTTCGAGAACGTGCCGGTCACCACCGGTGGCGTGCCTGTGCTGCTGCATGAAGTGGCACGGGTCGTACGCGGCCCCACCCTGCGCCGCGGCATCGCCGAACTCGACGGCGAGGGCGAGGTCGTCGGCGGCATCATCGTGCTGCGCTCGGGCAAGAACGCGCTGGACGCGATCGATGCGGTCAAGGCCAAGCTCGCCCAGTTGCAGGACAGCCTGCCGGCGGGGGTCGAGGTGGTGCCGGTGTACGACCGCTCCGAGCTGATCCTGGAAGCCGTGAACAACCTCGCGGGCAAGCTGGCCCAGGAGTTCCTCATCGTCGCGCTGGTCTGTGCACTGTTCCTGTGGCACGTGCGCTCGGCGCTGGTCGCGGTGATCAGCCTGCCGCTGGGCGTGCTCGCCGCATTCATCGTGATGCGCTACCAGGGCATCAGCGCGAACCTGCTGTCACTCGGCGGCATCGCCATCGCGATCGGCGCGATGGTCGATGCGGCGGTGGT
>JAHWKC010000401.1 GCA_019348095.1 Pseudomonadota bacterium
ACCCGGCAACGGCGCAGCCGAAGCGGACGGCCTCGAGCGCGGGCATGCCCCGTGCCAGGCCGACGGCGAAGCCGCCGGTGAAAGCGTCGCCCGCACCCGTCGTTTCGACCACATCGGCCACCTTGAAGGCCGGGACGTGTCCGGACTCGGCCGGTCCCATGAACAGCGCACCGCGCTCGCCAAGCGTGATGACCGCCGCGCCGACCCCGATCACCAGCAGCACGCGCAGCAGCGAACGCAGCAGCTCGGCCAGGCCCTCCTTGCCGTAGATCCGCTTGAATCCCTTCATCGGATCGAGTCGGGTGAAGTCCGGCTGCAGCGCCTTGTTGGAAAAGCCGATGCCGCCCATCACCGCCGGCGCGATCAGGCACGCGCCCAGCGCGACCAGAATCACCGGCAGTACCGGCAGCATCAGCTCGACCATCAACCCGGCGGCGTGCGGCAGCAGCCGGTCGGAGCGGCCTACCGAGGCCGGGTCCAGGGTCAACGCATCGCGCAGCCAGCCTTGCGCGGCCACGCCGATGCCGGGCGCGTACATCAGCATCGCCAGCGAGGTGGCTCCGAGCACCGCAACGTTGCCCAGTTCGCGCGAGCGCGGGACCTGGCCCTTCTCGCGGGCCTCGCGCAGGCGCTTCTCGGTCGGTTGCTCGGTCTTGTCCTGTTGGTCCTGTTCAGACACCGGCGGCGCTTCCCTTGTGGCTTCCCGCCTCGACTCGCTCCTTATGGAAAAAGAGGGCCGGGCAGGACGTGCTGTCGCTCCTGCAAGAACAGCGCCACAGCCGGGATGAATGCCTGCGTCTCAGGTGTCGGTAGAGCCGAGCTTGCTCGGCTGAGCCCGCCCCGGCCCAACGCCCCGGCCCAGGTGCCGCGGAGCAGACGCGTCGCGCAGGCAGGGAAGCCCCCACTCAGCCGGTCAGCGCACGCGCCGCCATGAACGCCTCCTCGAACAACTGCTGCACCGGCGCCTGCAGCTCGCGCATCAACAGCCCCAGCAGCAGCAATCCGACCAGCAACGAAACCGGCAGGCCGATCACGATGGGGTTGAGCGCCGGCGCCGCGCGGGCCAGCACGCCGAAGGCGAGATTGACCGTGAGCAGCGCCATCATCACCGGCAGCGCCAGCAGCAGCCCGGCCCGCAGGCAGGTGCCGAAGAAGCCCGGCAGCGCGGCGACGAACCCGGCGGTGTCGGCCAGTGGCTGCCCGATCGGCAGCGCCTGGTAGCTGTCGAACAGCAAGTGCACCACGGCCAGGTGCGCATCCAGCGCGAAGAACACCAGCGCGAAGGCGAGGTAGAACCACTGCGCCAGCACCGGCGAGGATGCGCCGGTGAGCGGGTCGGCCATGGTCGCCAGCGACAGGCCCATGCCCTGGCTGACCAGCTCGCCGGCGAAGCGCCCGGCCTCGAACGCCAGCCGCAGCAGCAGCCCGATGGAGATACCCACCGCGAACTCGCGCAGCACCGAGGCCACGGTGATCGCATCGACCGCCGCCGGCGGCGGGGCTGGCAGCAGCGTGGAGATCGCCGCCGACAGTGCCAGGGTCAGCATCATCCGCGCGCGCACCGGCATGCTGTTGCCGGAGATCATCGGCAAAACCTGGATCGCGGCGCCGATTCGTAGCGCATGCCACAGCACCGCGCTGAGCATCGCGAACAGGTTGACGCCGCTGGCGGTGGTCAGGGTGACGGTGTCCATCAGGCGAAGCCGGGACCGGGGACCCGGGACCGGGGACCCGGAAAGGCAGAAGCAACAGCGGAAAACGGCTTTTCCCGGGTCCCCGGTCCCGGGTCCCGGGTCCCGACAGCGCGTGGTATCCCGATCGCCACGCCGCCTACCCGATCAGATGCGGAATCCGCTGGAACAGGTCGGTCGTGAACGACACCAGCCTGCCCAGCAGGAAATGCCCGGTCAGCGCCAGCGTCGCCGCCAGTGCGACCGCCTTGACCACGAAGGCGATGGTCTGCTCGTTGATCTGGGTGGCGGCCTGCACGATGCCGACCAGTACGCCGACCACCAGCACCGCCAGCAATGGCGGGCCACCAAGCAGCAGCGCCATCTGCAGGCCGCGGCCAATTTCGGTGAGGGCAGCTTCCGGGCTCATCGGATCGGGCTCCGGTCAGACCGCATTGAAGCTGGCGGCGAGCGAGCCGACCACCAGCACCCAGCCGTCGACCAGCACGAACAACAGGATCTTGAACGGCGCGGAGACCAGCATCGGCGAGAGCATCATCATGCCCATCGACATCAGCACGCTGGCGACCACCAGGTCGATGATCACGAACGGGATGTAGATCAGGAACGCGATCTCGAATGCGGTCTTGAGCTCGCTGGTCAGGAACGAGGCGGCCAGCACCCCGAACGGGATGTCGGCGGCGCTCGCGTACGGGCCGCTGTTGGACAGCCCGGCGAAGGTCATCAAATCGTTCTCG
>JAHWKC010000402.1 GCA_019348095.1 Pseudomonadota bacterium
TCAACCCGAACAACCCGACCGGCGCGACCTATCCGCGCGAGCTGCTGGAGCGCATCGTCGCGATCGCCGCGCGGCACGACCTGCTGCTGATGAGCGACGAAATCTACGAGTCGATCCTGTACGACGGCGCGCCGGATGCGCGCGGCGCATTCCAACCACTCGCGCCATTGTCCGGCGATCTGCCGTGCCTGTCGTTCGGCGGGCTCAGCAAGGTCCACCGCGCCTGCGGCTGGCGGGTCGGCTGGGCGGTGCTGTCGGGCGATCCCCGGCGCAGCGCGCAGTTCCACCACGCGATGGACCTGCTCGGCGCGTTGCGGCTGTGCGCCAACGTGCCGGGCCAGTTCGCGATCCAGGCGGCGCTACAGGGCGATGACACCATCGCGCCGCTGTGCGCGCCGGGCGGGCGGTTGTTCGAGGCGCGCCGCGCGGTCTGCGAGAGCGTGGCGGCCAGCGCGCACCTGCAACTGGTCGCGCCGGCCGGGGCGCTGTATGCGTTTCCGGCGGTGACCGGCGCGGCCGCGCAAGGCTTCGATGACCACCGCTTCGCCCTGGAGCTGCTGGAAACCGAGGACGTGCTGGTGGTCCCCGGATCGAGCTTCAACGTGCCGTACCGCAACCATTTCCGGGTCACGCTGCTGCCGCAGCCCGATACGCTGCGCGAGGTGTTCCGGCGCATCGAACGCGTGCTCGAGCGGCACGTGGAGCGCTGCGCCGGGTCCCGCCCCGACTCCCCCGACCACCCCTCGATCAGGAAGGCCGACCATGCTGCACTGGCGTAAGGCACTCGCGATTCTCGTACTGGCGGTGGCGACCGCCGCCTGCAGCACCGCCCCCGCGCGCAAGGACCACCACCCCATGACCTACCTCGCACTGGGCGACAGCTACACCATCGGCGAAGGCGTGCCTGAGTCCGGCCGCTGGCCGGTGCAACTGGCGCACGCCCTGCGGGCCGAGGGCATCGCGCTGCAGGACCCGCGCATCATTGCGACCACCGGCTGGACCACCGACGAGCTGTCGGACGCGATCGATGCCGCGGAGCCGCTCGGGGAGTTCGACTTCGTCAGCCTGGCGATCGGGGTCAACAACCAGTACCGCGGCCGCGATGTCGAGGAGTACCGCGAGCAGTTCGCCGCCCTGCTCGAACGCGCGATCGCCTTTGCCGGCGACCGCCCCGGGCGCGTGCTGGTGCTGTCGATCCCGGACTGGGGCGTGACCCCGTTCGCGCACGCCGAGGCGCCGCACCGCGATTCCATTTCCAGGGAGATCGATGCGTTCAACGCCGCCGCGCGCGAGGTCTGCGCGGCGCGCGGCGTGGCGTTCGTCGACATCACCCCGGTGTCGCGTGCCCGTGGCGCGGAGGCCGCGATGCTGGCCGGCGACGGCCTGCATCCGTCGGCGCTGATGTATGGCGAATGGATGCGGCAGGCCCTGCCGGTCGCACGCGGCCTGCTGACCGGGCCCGCCCCGCGCTCGCCGCAATGACCGTCCTGGCCGGCAGCGCGATGCGGCCGCTGCCGGGCGAGCGCGCCAGGAGCATCGCCGCCGCGTTCCTGCCGGCGCATCCGCTCGGCAACCGCTGGGACTACTTCTACAGTCGCAGCAAGCTCGGCAGCGATCCGCTATACCCGGGCGTGTCCGAGGCCCTGCGCGGCACCAGCGCGCCGCTGCTCGACATGGGCTGCGGGCTGGGCCTGCTTGCGCACACGCTGCATGCCGACGGCATCACGCTGCCCTACCGCGGGGTCGACAGCGACGCCAGCAAGATCGGCCGTGCACGGCGCGCGGCGACGCGCAGGGAGCTGACCGATGCGACGTTCGAGATCGTCGATCTTGCGCAGGTGCTGCCGGCGCACCGCGGCAGCGTCGCCATTCTCGACGTGCTGCAGTTCATCCCGCCCGACGCGCAGAGCCGTCTGCTGGATGCGGCCATCGCGATGCTGGTGCCCGGCGCCAGGCTGGTGATCCGCACCGGGCTGGACGACGGCAGCGGCCGCGCCCGGATCACCCGTGCGGTGGACGTGTTCTCGCGCGTGCTGGGCTGGATGAACGCTACGCCGCGGCACTACCCGCAGGCCGAGGCGCTGCAGGCGCGGTTGCGCGGCGCCGGCCTCCAGGTGGAGATGACCGCCTTGTACGGCAACACGCCGTTCAACAACTGGCGGGTGGTGGCGAGCCGGCGTTGACCGGTTCGCTCGCGTGATAGTTCTGTGGGAGCGGGCCATGCCCGCGATCGCGCCCATGCTCTGCAGGTATGGGGCGCTCCTACAAGGGGGCGTTGTTCGTGGCCATGGCCGGGGCGGCGGCGCCGCTCCGCTCCAGTTCCTCGGGCAATACGGTCTGGTAACCCAGCACCCGCAGCCGTTCCAGTAGCAGCGAAAGCACCTCGACGTTGCGCCCGTGCCCGGCGCCTTCGTGCAGCAGCACG
>JAHWKC010000403.1 GCA_019348095.1 Pseudomonadota bacterium
CGGCCTCGCCAGCGGTGCGCCCGACCTCGTCCAGATAGGCCCGGGCGGCGGCCCGGCCGTGCTCGCGCCCAGCCTCGACCGCCTCGTCGCCAGCGGCGCCGGCTGCCGCCGCCACGCCGAGCAGCATGCGGGCGAGCATCGGCATCGGCGCCGGCTCGAGCCCGAGCGAAGGAGCGTCCGGCGCCAGTGAGTACAGGTGTTGGGGTCGGCCCACTCCGCCGTGGTTGTCGGTCTCCACCACCAGCAGCCCTACCTCTCGCATGCGCTCCAGGTGGGGGCGCACGGTGTTGGGGTGAAGGAACAGCGCCCGCCCGGTGCCCTCCACCGACCCGCCGCCCTCGAGGTAGGCGGCGGCGGAGTCGTGGGTGTCGTGGCGGGCGCGGTGCCCGCCGGCGGTGAGGCGGTCCACGATCCGCTGCGAGCCGACCCCGGCGATCGGCGTCTCCCCGGCGCTGTAGACGTCCAGCACCAGCACCTCGTCGGCCAGGGACTCGACCGCGGTGAGGTCGGCGTCGCGGAGCGCCGGGACGCCCAGCGCCGTGGCGGCGGCCTCGCACTGCCGACGCCGGTCGCCGTATCCGCCGTCGGCGTGCCGGTGGGTCACCCCGGTGTCGATGACGAGCAGTTCCAGTCCGGACGCCGCGAGGTCCAGCGGCACGTGCTCGGCACTCCGGCCTCCGAAGACGAGCTCGTGTACGAGGAGCACGACGACAGCTTCTACATGGGCGTGGGCCGCACCCGCGACGATGCGTACATCTGCATCGGCGTGGAAAGCACCGTCTCCAGCGAGACCCGCTGCGCACCGGCCAGTGATCCGCGCGAGTTCACCGTGCTGGCGCCGCGCCAGCGTGACGTCGAATACAGCGCCGACCACCACGGCGGCCGCTGGGTGATCCTGACCAACGACGGCGCGCCCAACTTCAAGCTCATGACCGCACCCAGCGACAGCACCTCGCGTGCGCAGTGGCAGGAGTGGATCGGCCACGACGAGAACGTTTTCATCGACAGCTTCGAACTGTTCGACGGTTTCACCGCGATCGGCGAGCGCTCCGGCGGCCTTGAGCGAATCCGTATCGTGCGACAAGCATTGGAAAGTCCGGCCATGGATGGCCGGGATCTTGCGCAGGATGCGCGAAACGAATACGTCCAGGCCGACGAGCCGGCGTACTCGATGGGCCTGTCGGTCAACTCCGAGCCCGACACCGATTGGCTGCGCTACAGCTACACCTCGATGACCACGCCGGCGACGACCTTCGAGGTCAACGTCCGCACCGGCGAGCGCCGGCAGCTCAAGCAGCAGCCGGTGATCGGCTATGACCCCGCGCAGTACGTCACCGAGCGGCTGTGGGCGAGCGCGCGCGACGGCACCAGGATCCCGGTGTCGCTGGTCTACCGGAAAGGCTTCCAGAAGGACGGCAGCGCCGCGCTGCTGCAGTACGCCTACGGCAGCTACGGCAACTCGATCGATCCCAGCTTCAACCTGCCGGCGGTGAGCCTCCTCGACCGCGGTGTGGTGTATGCGATCGCGCACATCCGCGGCGGTCAGGAAATGGGCCGCAAGTGGTACGACGACGGCAAGCTGTTCAACAAGAAGAACACCTTCACCGACTTCATCGACGTCACCGATTTCCTGGTCGCGCAGGGCTACGCCGCGAAGGACCGTACCGCCGCCTACGGTGGCAGCGCCGGCGGCCTGCTGATGGGCGCGATCGCCAACATGTCGCCCGACACCTACCGCGTGATCCTGTCGCAGGTGCCGTTTGTCGATGTGGTCACCACGATGCTCGACCCCAGCATTCCGCTGACCACCAACGAGTACGACGAGTGGGGCAATCCCGAGCAGAAGGCGTACTACGACTACATGCTCTCGTACTCGCCGTACGACAACCTCAAGGCGCAGGCCTATCCGGCGACGTTCGTCGGGACCGGCCTGTGGGATTCGCAGGTGCAGTACTTCGAACCGGCCAAGTACGTGGCGCGGCTGCGCGATATCAATACCGGTGACGCGCCGGTGCTGTTCCGGACCAACATGGACGCCGGCCACGGCGGCAAGTCGGGCCGCTTCCGGCGCTATCGCGAGCTGGCCGAGATGTACGCGTTCGCGCTCGATCAGCTGGGCGCCAATGTCGACAAGCCCGAAGCGCGGTAGAGCCGAGCTTGCGGCTGCACTGTCCCGCGATCGCAGTGCAGCAGGTCGCCTGGCCGCCGCGCCCAAGAGCAGCGGAGCAAGCTCCGCTCTACGGTGGGGTGGATACGTGAGCGGTGGGCCGGGGCCGCCGCCGGGCGCGCGCTCCAGTCGCCTGCGCTGGGCCTGGTGGCTGCTCGCCTACGCCAGCCTCGGCCTCGGCCTGGTCGGCGTGCTCGTGCCCGGCCTGCCGACGGTGCCCTTCGTGCTGTTGTCGGCCTATGCCGCCGCGCGTG
>JAHWKC010000404.1 GCA_019348095.1 Pseudomonadota bacterium
TTCTCGGGCGTAGTGGCCGGTATCGCATTGACGCTCAATCTCGAATACCTCCTGCAGGCGATCGAGGCGGTGTTCGGCATCGTGCTGCTGCCGCGCGACGTGTACTACATCACCGGCCTGCCGACCGACCTGCGCAGCGGCGACGTGGTTGCGATTGCGGTCGTCGCGCTGGTCATGGCGTTCTTCGCGACGCTGTACCCGGCGTGGCGCGCGGCCCGCACCGCGCCGGCGGAGGCGCTGCGTTATGAGTGAGCATCGGGACCCGGGACTCGGGACTTCGGACTCGGCCAACGCCGAGGTCGTGATCCACTGCGAAAACCTCGGCATGGTCTATGCCGAGGGCAAGCTGCGTACGCCGGTGTTCGATCGGCTCGAGTTGTCGGTGCGCAAGGGCGAGACCGTCGCGATCCTCGGCGTGTCCGGCGCCGGCAAGAGCACCTTGCTGCATCTGCTCGGCGGGCTCGACACGCCGACCGCAGGTGAGGTCTTCGTCAGCGGCCAGAAGATGAGCGGATTGTCCGATGCCGCCCGCGGCACGCTGCGCAATCGGGCGCTCGGCTTCGTTTACCAGTTCCACCATCTGCTGCCGGAATTCACCGCGCTCGAGAACGTGATGCTGCCGGTGCTGTTGAACGGCACGTCGGTGGCCGATGCCTCGCGCCGGGCGCAGGCGCTGCTCGAGTCGGTCGGGCTGGGCCATCGCCTGGAACACAAGCCCGGCGAGTTGTCCGGCGGCGAGCGCCAGCGTGCGGCGGTGGCGCGTGCGCTGGTGAACCAACCGGCCTGCGTGCTCGGAGACGAACCCACCGGCAATCTCGACGAGAAAACCGCCGCGACCGTGTTCGAGCTGATGCTCGCGCTCAACCGCGAGCACGGCACCAGCCTGGTGCTGGTGACCCACGACCGTCGCCTCGCGCGGCGCCTGGACCGCGTGCTGGAGTTGCACGGCGGCAAGCTGCGGGAACTTCCCCCCGACGAGGTGTAGGCCATGAGCGACGCGGCAGGGACGCCGCCGTTCGGTATCAGCGTTGCCCTGTCGCTGCTGGCAGGCGTGGCCATCGCGCTCTGGTTTCCGGTGCTGCCGCCGTGGCCGGTCGCGGCGCTGATTGCCGGCACCGGGACGTGGGCCTGGTGGCGGATGCCCCGCTGGCGCGCGCTGGGTGCGCTGGTGCTGGGCGTCGGTCTGGCCTGGCTGCATGCAGGCCATGCGCTCTCGCTGCAGCTGCCGGTCGAGCTGGAGAAGGGCGATTTCACCGTCAGTGGGCGCATCGTCGACCTGCCCGACCACCAGCTGCGGCGCACCCGTTTCACGTTCCGGGTCGATCGCGGGCCCGGGCCTTCCGCTGCCGAGCTTCCCGCAGCGTTGCGCGGCCGGACGCTGAGCCTGTCGTGGTACGACGGCTGGGATGGAGCGGACACCGCACGCCATGAGCTGCGTGCTGGCCAGCGCTGGTCCTTGACCACTCGCCTGAGTGCACCGCGCGGGCTGCGCAATCCGGGCGGGTTCGACAGCGAGCGGCATGCGCTGGCGCGGCGGGTGGCCGCCAGCGGCTACGTGAAGGCACCGGACACGGCGCGACTGCTGGCGCCGGCCCAGGGTTTGAATGCCTGGCGCGAGCGGATGTCCGGGCGCATCGACGCGGCGATCACCGCTTCGCCGTCGGCGCGGTTCGTGCGCGCGCTGGCGCTCGGCGACACCCGTGCGCTGACCGACGAAGACTGGGAGCTGCTGCGGGCCAACGGCTTGACCCACCTGATCGCGATCTCCGGTTTCCACGTCGGCCTGGTCGCGGGCTTTGCCGCACTGGCGCTGGGCGGGGTGTGGTGGCTGTTCCCGGCGCTCGGGCGCTGGTGCCCGCGGCCGATTGCCGCGGCGATGGCCGGACTGGCCGGCGCCGCGCTGTACGCGGCCATTGCCGGATTCGCGTTGCCGACCGTGCGCACCGTGTTGATGATCGCGGTGGTAGCGGCCACGCGCTGGCAGCGGCGGCCGCTGAGGATTCCCGATGCGCTGGCGCTGGCCGCGATCGCGGTGCTGCTGGTCGATCCGCTGTCGGTGCTGATGGCCGGCTTCTGGCTGAGCTTTGCCGGCGTGGTCTGGCTGGTCTGGTGCCTGCCGGACTTCCAGCGACGGCCGCTGCGTGACTTCCTGTCGGCGCAGGGGGTCGCCACGCTGGGCCTGCTGCCGTTGACGGTGATCCTGTTCGGCCAGGCGTCGACGGCCGGGCCGTTCGCCAACCTGGTGGCGGTGCCCTGGTGGAGTCTGGTGGTGGTGCCGCTGTCGCTGATCGGCACCGCGCTGGACAGCCTGCAGGCCGGCTGGGGTACTTGGGCGTGGGGCGCGGCCGCGTGGTGTTTCGATCTGAGCTGGCCGCTGTTCGAGTGGCTGGCGGCGACCGGCCTG
>JAHWKC010000405.1 GCA_019348095.1 Pseudomonadota bacterium
CGGTCGAGGTCGGCGACCCCGTCGTCGCCGCCGAGCAGGTTGGCCATGACGGTCCAGGGAGCGGTCAGCGTCGTGGCGCCCAGCGGGTAGTCGAGGACCGCCCGCAGGTGCTGCTCGAACTGCGAGGTGCGCGCGCCCTCGATGGTCCAGTGCGCGCTGTTGTGCGGGCGCATCGCGAGCTCGTTGACCATCAGCCCGTGAGCGGTCTCGAAGAGCTCGACGGCCAGCACGCCGACCACGCCGAGCTCGTCGGCGAGGCGCTCTCGGAAGCGCTGGTAGAGCCGGAGGGGGTCGACTTGCCGTCCGCAGCGCGCGAGGGCCCGCATGAGCTGCGCGTGGGGCCGCTCACTGAGCGGACGGCTGGCGACGACGGCCTCGAGCACGCTCACGGCGTCAGCGCTGCGCCCCAGTGCGAGCAGCGCTTCGACGCGGTTCTCTACCGCCGTCTGTCGGAGCTCCTCGAGGCAAGCCGCCTCGGCGCGGGCAACCTCGTCGTCAGCGAACTCGGCGAACGCTGGGCCCCGCCACAGTCCCAAGGCGTCGTCGAGGAGCTCGAGCGCTCGCGATGCGTCCACGTGCAAGGTCGCTCGTGCCTGATCCAGGAGGTCGCGAAACTGCAGGGAGTCGAGCTGGTCAGGGCGCAGCTCGATCGCATACCCGGGGGGCCGCGTGACGATGGGGGCTGGCGTCGCGGCCGTTCGGAGCCGGCGCCGGAGGCGAGCGACGTAGGTCTGCAGAGCGTTGCGGTCGGAGGCCGGCGGGTCGTCGCCCCAGATGACTTCGATCAAGCGGGAGGTCGAGACGACGGCATTGGCGTCCACCAACAGCGCGGCAAGGACCTTTCGCTCGTTGCTACTGCCGATGTCGACGAGGTCGTCCCCTCGCCGGACCTCGAGCGAGCCCAATACGCGGAGCTGCATGCATCCTCCGTCGCGGTGGCGACTGCCCCGAGCGTAGTTGCGTCTCGTTCGGGCTGCCCCGGCTCGGCTGCGTCGAAGCCCGCTGACGAGAGCCGCACATAAGGACACCGTTCGAGAGCCGTGCCGTAGCGACCGAACCGGCGATCGCGGGCACCCGGCAAGCTCGGCCCCCCAACCGATGGAGCGGAACAGCACCGCAACCGGCTGGCGGAGCACGCAACGCGAGGCTTCGCCCTGGCAGGCCGCCGCTCGACGGTCGTCACGCCGCTCGGTAATCGGCGCAGTGTGCTGGCAGGCCGCCCGATAACACGCGCTCGATAACGCGCACAGTCCGATGCGGGCGCTTCCCGGCGCGTCGCCGTGGAGAGCGGCACCGTGCTGCACCGGGTTCCGTTGCGAGTTCGTCGAGGACCACGCCTATCACTTCGTGTCAAGCCATACGCCCGTGGCCCGGCGACTGGGTCTATGCCCTTCGCGGGACAACGTCGTCGACCACGTGGGCATCGTTGCCTCGACCCGGCGTCAGCGCTCCACCAGGGCGCTGAACCGGTCCAGGTAGCCGGCGAAGGCGTCGGTCACCTCGTCAGGGACCAGCCCGAAGTCGGCGCCCCGGTAGCGGTGGACGCCCTGATGGTGGCGGGGGTGCTCGGCGAGCCAGTCCGTCACCGCCGCCTCGACGTCGGCACCGAGGGGCCGGCCGAGATGCTGGTAGAGGCTGGCCAGGACCTCGATCGGGTCCCGTGCCAGTGCCGGGTACGAGACGTCGACGAAGGTTCCCTCCGGGCGCCCCGAGTCCCGCACCGCCAGCGCCCGGTCCATGGCCAGCGCGCTTCGCTCCAGGGCCTGGCGCCCGCATACGGCCGGGTCGACGTCGTCGCTGTAGGGCCGGCGGATGGTCGTGACCAGGCTGGCGTAGGACGGCACCGCCTCCAGCGGGTGCCGGTGGCAGTGCACCACGGTGGCGCCCGGGAGGACCTCGAACAGGGCGTCGAGGTGGCCCAGGTGGCTGGGCGACTTCAGCACCCACCTCCGCTCGGCGGGGCCGGTGCCGGCGAGGACCTGGAGCTGGAGCCGGTAGAAGGCGTAGGCCTCTGAGAGATCGGCGGAGTTGAGCCACGCCGAGTAGTCCCGGGCGTCGAACATGTCGTCGAAGTGCTGGCTGGCGAAGGCGTTCTGGAGCAGGGCGTCGCACTCCTCGGGGCCGCGGGCGCTCAGCCCGTGGATGGCCTGGAACCCCGGCGCCAGCTCGTACAGCTTGGCCAGCCACGCCTCGGCCTGGCCGATGCGGACCTCGGCGGACGGCGTCCGGGGGGCGACGGGCACGGGTCGCAACGCCTCCCAGACCCGCAGCACCCGGTGCGCCGGGTCGAGGGCGAGCAGGTTCTGCACCAGGGTGGTCCCCGTCCGGGGCAGCCCGGTGATCACGATGGGCCTGCCGAGGGCCCGGCCGGCCACGTCGGGGTCGGCGTCGGCCACGGCC
>JAHWKC010000406.1 GCA_019348095.1 Pseudomonadota bacterium
GGCGGCACAGCACCTGGATGGTGCGTTCCACCTCGTCGGAGCGACCGACCAGGGGGTCGATCCGGCCGTCGCGCGCAAGCTGGTTGAGGTTGATCGCGAACTCGGCCAGCGCGTCGGACTTGCCGTCGCCGTCGACCGGCCGCGACTCGCCTTCCTCGTGCGACGTCGCGTCCTCGTCGCCCTGGCGGGCGATGCCATGCGAAAGATAGTTGACGACGTCGAGCCGCGCGATGTCCTGCTGGTTCAGGTAGTAGACAGCGTGGGAGTCCTTTTCACCGAAGATCGCCACCAGCACGTTCGCGCCGGTCACCTCTTTCCGGCCGGAGGACTGGACGTGGTAGACGGCGCGCTGCAGCACGCGCTGGAAGCCGAGCGTGGGCTGCGTATCGCGTTCGATGTCGTCGGGCAGCACCGACACCGAGGTGGCGATCGCCTGTTCAAGGTCGCCGCGCAGGCGCGGGAAGTCGGCACCGCAAGCCTTCAGGACGATTTCGGCGGAGGGGTTGTCGAGAAGTGCCAGCAGCAGGTGTTCGACCGTCATGTACTCGTGGCGCGCCTCCCGGGCGCGCTTGTAGCACTGTCCGATGCTGTATTCGAGATCCTTGCTAAACATGAGCAGATATCTCCAAGTGCTTATTGCGGTCCTAGATGGGGGTCGCCTTCGGCTTTTCCAGCGACGTTACATCGCTGGGACCATCCCGGAGCGGCGCCCGTTCCATCCTTGCACCACAATATTTGCAACCGTTCAGGCCCGCTCCATGGTGCACATGAGGGGGTGCTGGTGGTGGCGGGAAAACTCGTTGACCTGCGCCACCTTGGATTCGGCAACTTCGCGCGTGAACACACCGCATACGCCGCGTCCACGCGTGTGGACGTGCAGCATGATCTGGGTGGCTTTTTCCGGGGTCATCGGGAAAAACCTCATCAGCACCTCGACCACGAAATCCATGGGCGTGTAGTCGTCGTTCAGCAGCAGTACCGAGTACAACGGCGGCCGTGCGATTTCCGGCCTGCTGGGTTCCACCATGACGCCGTGGCTGTGTTCGTGTTCGTGTTCGGTGCGTTTGGCCATGGCACGATTATAGGCGGCGCTGGCGTGGCCGGAGCACGGCATGCCGATCTGCGGAAGGCGACAGCAATGCTTCCGGTCAGGCGCCGTAGCGGCTCTCATGCCGCGCGGGTTTGCCGCGTCCACCGCGACTGACTAAGCTGCCGCGTTGCAACCCCTCCAACGACAACAGCGCCGATCCGGCAATGTCGTCCCTGCCGGAACGCCCATGCCACCCGACCGCCTCGATCCCCGCCCTCCTTTCTGCAGCACGACCGTTCGATGCCGATGAACGGGAGCACCGCAATCGGGGAGGTGCTTCGCGAGCAGCCGCATGCCATTGTCGAGCGCGACGGGGTGCGATACACGCTGCTGGGCACCGCACACGTATCCCAGGCCAGCGTCGAAGCCGTGCGCGAGGCGATCGAACATGGCCAGTTCGACGCGGTCGCCGTGGAACTCGACGCTCCGCGCCTGCAGGCGTTGTCGGATCCGGATGCGATGGCGAAACTGGATCTGGTCGAGGTGATCCGCACCGGGCGCACGGCGATGTTCGCCGCCAACCTGGCACTCGCCGCCTACCAGCGGCGGCTTGCCGAGCAGCTGGGCGTGGAGCCGGGCGCCGAACTCAAGCTGGCGGCGCTGGACGCGGCAGAACGCGGACTTCCGGTGCACCTGATCGATCGGGAGGTCGGTCTGACCTTCCGGCGCGCCTCCGCCCGCCTCGGGTTCTGGGGCCGCGCGAAGCTGGGTGGCGGACTGGTGGCCGCGCTGTTCGCCGACGAGGAAGTCGCCCACGACGAGGTCGAAAAACTCAAGCAGGGCGACCTGCTGGAGTCGAGCTTCCGCGAGTTCGCCAGCGACAGCCCGGAGCTGTTCGAGGCGGTGATTGCCGAGCGCGACCGCTACATGGCGGCGCGGCTGCGACAGACCAGCGGGGATGCGCGCGAAGTGCTGGTGGTCGTGGGCGCCGGCCACCTGCAGGGGCTGGCACGTCACCTGCAGGAACAGACCGTTCCACCGGCCGACGTGGTGCGGGAGCTGGAGGCACTGCCTTCCAGGAGCAACGTCCCGTGGTTCACGATCGTGTTGGCGGCCGTGGTGCTGGGCGGATTCGCCTGGGGTTTCTGGCAAGTCGGCGTGGACGTGGGTTCGGACCTGATGCTGCAGTGGGTGCTGGCGACCGGCCTGCTGGGTGCGCTCGGCTGCGCCCTGGCCGGCGGCCACCCGCTGAGCATCGCTGTCGCATTCGTGGCATCGCCGATCACCCCGCTGCATCCGGCACTTGCTTCGGGCACGCTGAGCGCCCTGACCGAAGCCTGGTTGCGCAAGCCCACCTATGCGGATT
>JAHWKC010000407.1 GCA_019348095.1 Pseudomonadota bacterium
GTCACCGCCGGCCAGCCGACCAGGGCTCCCCAGGAGAAGACCAGCCCAAGCCAGGCCTGCGGCCACCAGGTGATCCGCTTCATGAACGGGTAGGCGGCGACCGGCGCGAGGCTGACGAGCGCGACGCCTACCGCAACAGGCGGCAGCTGAAGCAGCACCAAGAGGCCGATCAGGAGCAGCAGCGCGATCAGCGCCCAGGCGGAGCCGACGCCGACCCTTCGGCTCGCCAGCGGCCGCAGCCTGGTGCGCTCGACCCGCATCGAGCTCCCGGTCGACGATGTCGTTGTAGACGCAGCCGGCGCTGCGCATCGCCAAGGCGCCGAGCGCGAGCCACAGGAACAGGTCCGAGCGCCCCTCGACGCCGGCAAGGGCGACGCTCCACGCGCACGGCCAGTACAGCAGCCAGGTGCCAATCGGCCGGTCGAGCCGCATCAGCGAGGCGAACGGCCGAAGCCGCGGCGGCACCGGCCGAACCCAAGCCGCGTCCGCAGACCGAGGCGACCGCGCCCGACGCCGCGCCGACCGACGAGTCCCAGCGCCCGCCGCGCAAGCGCCGGCGCCGGCGTGGCGGACGTCGCATCGAAGGCGATGCCGACAGCGGCGCCCAGCCGGGTGGCCAGGCCGGCGGCGATGCCGCCAAGCAGTCGACCACCCCGCGCGCAGCCGCCCGCCCCAGTGGCAGCCAGCCGACCGAGGTCACCGCCAACCGGGCCAAGAAGCCCGCGGCCAAGAAGGCCGCGCCCAAGAACCCCGGCGGCGTTCCTGCGCAGGGTGCCGGGGCCGGCGACGGCCCGGACGAGCCGAGCCTCGAGGACCTCTCGGTGGAGGACGTCGATCTCGACCCGGCCGAGCTGGTGGGCGACGTCACCGCGGTCGAGGTCGTCTGCGCGCATCCCGCGCTCTCGTCGCTCAGCCTGTCGGCGCCGGCGCCGCTCGCGCCGGCGTTCGCCCCCGACGAGACGAGCTACGCCGCCGACGTCTCGGTGCTGGTGCAGGCGGTCGCGGTGACCGCCGAGGCGTCCCCCGCCGAGGCGGTGATCACCCTCGAGGGCGTCGAGCTCACCTCCGGCGCGCCGTCGGAGCCGGTCGCCCTGCCCCTCGGGCCAACCACCTTCGAGATCGTGGTCGCGCTCGACGGAGTCGAGCGCCGCTACGCGGTGACGGTCGACCGCGGCGCGGCCGTGCTCGCCCTGCTGGGCACGCTGACGCCCGGGCTGCTGGTGGCCGTCGTGGCAGGTGGCCTGGCCGGCGACCTGCTGGAGTCGATGCTCAAGCGCGAGGCAGGGGTCAAGGACGCCGGCAGCTGGCTCCCCGGCTTCGGCGGCCTGCTCGACCGGGCACTCGAGCACCGCCTGCACTCCGGTGCGTTCGCAGCCGATGGCGTGCAGGAACGCCGCGACCCGTCGCTGCCCGACGGTCAGCTCCGCACCGGTGTCAGGGTCGGGTCGGAAGCTCATCGCGGCGGCCCGGCCCTCGATCGCGGCCAGCGCGGTCGCCATCTGCACCGCGGTGCAGTCGAGAACCACCTGACCCATCCCGTCCGGCAACGGCCGGCCGTACACCCCGGCGGTCCGCTTGGCCGCCTCGTGCCGTTTCCGGGCCAGTGCCGGGTCGTGCACCAGGATCGCCCGTTTCACCGTCGAGCGCAGCTCACCGGGGGTGGCTTCCAGCTCCGCCTCCGGGTCGCCGCCCAGGACCGCGTCCAGCACCGCGGAGTGCTCGACGGCCGAGTGCACGACCGCGGAGCCGAGCCGTCGTCGGCCGCCGAGCGCGCCGAGGACGCCGGTGTGCGCGGCGGCGGTGCCGGAGGAGGTGAAGCGCACCTCGTCGGGCCGTGCGCCGAGCTGCGCCGCGACCGCCTCGCGGGCGCCGTCGAGCAGCAGCCGGGCGCGCCGGCCGGCGGTGTAGAGCTTGTGCGGGTCGGCCCAGCCGTCCTCCAGGGCGGCCAGCAGCGCCTCGCGCGCGGCCGGGTGGAGGGGCAGTCCCGTCGCCGCGTCGAAGTAGCCCCTCACACGGCGAAACTAGCCGTCCGGCAGGCTGCGCCGCCCCCAGCAGGAAGCGCCAGAAGCGCTGGGATACGCTCGCCGACGCGAGCCGGAGGCCTCCTCGATCCGCAGTCTGGACGGGTCTTCGACCGCTCCATGTCCGCTTGTCAGGAAGGCCCGAGAGGTTGATCCCGACCCCCTCCCCGGTGCGCCGCGCTCCGCGCTCGAGCGCCGCCCGGCTCGCCGCCGTGCTCGTGCCCGCGGGCGTGCTGGCCGCCGGCTGCGACGTGCGCGACGCCTACGAGCAGGCCTTCGCCGTCGGCTTCCCCGAGCCGATCACCGACCAGGGCCAGAGCATCTACGAGCTGTGGCTCGGCTCCGGAGCCGCAGCCGCCGCAGTCGGGGTCT
>JAHWKC010000408.1 GCA_019348095.1 Pseudomonadota bacterium
CGCGGGCGGTGGCGAGAAGATCGGCGTCGACGTCGAGGCGCGCGAGGCGGAAGCCCGGCAGGCCCGACTGGCGGGTGCCGAGCACCTCGCCCTCGCCGCGCAGTCGTAAATCCTCCTCGGCGATGCGGAAACCGTCGTCGGTCTGGCGCATGGTCTCCAGCCGCGCCTTGGCGACGGGCCCGAGGGGGCCCTTGTAGACGAGGAGGCAGGTGGAGGCGCGCTCGCCCCGCCCGATGCGGCCCCGGAGCTGGTGGAGCTGGGCGAGCCCGAACCGTTCCGCGTGCTCGATGACCATGACGCCCGCGCTCGGCACGTCGACGCCGACCTCGATCACCGTGGTCGCGACCAGCAGGTCGATTTCGCCGCGCTTGAAGGCCAGCATCGTCGCCTGCTTGTCGGCGCCTTTCATGCGCCCGTGCACCAGGCCCACGCGAAGCCCCGGCAACTGCAGGGTCAGGCCGTCGAAGGTGGTCTGCGCGGCCTGGGCGACGACCTCGTCGCTCTCGTCGATGATCGTGCAGACCCAGTAGGCCTGCCGGCCCTCGGCGCAGGCGGTGCGGATGCGTTCGACCAGCTCCGGCCGGCGTTCGGCACTGAGTGCGATGGTCTGCACCGGGGTGCGGCCCGGCGGCAACTCGTCGATCGCCGAGACGTCCAGATCGGCGTAGGCCGCCATCGCCAGCGTGCGCGGGATAGGCGTCGCGGTCATCACCAGTTGGTGCGGGACGATGGCGTGGGCGCCGAGGCCCCCTCCACCGGCCCCTTTGTCGCGCAGCGCAAGGCGCTGGTGGACGCCGAAACGGTGCTGTTCGTCGACGATCGCCAGGGCCAGGTCGTGGAACACCACCCCTTGCTGCATCAGCGCATGGGTACCGACCACCAGCTGCGCCTCGCCTGAAGCGACCGCGGCCAGCACCTGCGCGCGGGCGCGGCCGGTGACCTTGCCGGCCAGCCACGCCACGCGCACGCCAAGCGGCTCCAGCCACCCGCGCAGGTTGGTGAGGTGCTGCTCGGCGAGCAGCTCGGTCGGCGCCATCAGCGCGGCCTGCTTGCCGGCGTCGAGGGCCAGCATCGCCGCCAGCGCGGCGACCACGGTCTTGCCGCTGCCGACGTCGCCCTGCACCAGCCGCAGCATCGGCGAGGGCTTGCGCAGATCGCGCAGGATCTGCTCGAACACGCGCTGCTGAGCGCCGGTCAATGCGAACGGCAACCCAGCGCGCAGGCGCTCGGCCAGTGTCGTGGAGCGTAGTGCCGGCGCGGCATGCGCCTGCTGGGCCATGCGCTGGCGGCGCAGGCTGAGGTGATGGGCGAGCAACTCCTCCAGCGCCAGGCGCCGCTGCGCCGGATGGGTGCCGGCGAGCAATGCGGCGATGTCGGCGTCCTGCGCAGGGCGATGCACGGTCAGCAATGCATCGCGCAACGACGGCAGGCGCAGCCCCTCGCGCAGCTCGCGCGGCAGCAGCTCGAGCGCGGCATCGTCCGGCAGGCGGTCCAGCGCCAGCCCGATCAGGCGCCGCAGCGAAGCCGCACCGATGCCCTCGATCGCCGGATACACCGGATCGAGTGCGTCGCCGAGCACGGCGTCGGCCTCGACGTCGAGCAGGCGGTAACTGGGGTGCACGATCTCCAGCCCGTGCTGGCCGGGCCGCGGTGTGCCGTAGCAGCGCACCCGCGCACCGGGGACGAACTGCGCGACCTGCGCGGCGCGGAAATGAAAGAACCGCAGCACCAGCGTCGCCTGCGACTCGTCGCCGATCGCCACGCGCAGCGTCGGCTTGTAGCGAAAACCGCGCTCGACCGCCTCGATGCGCCCCTCGACCTGCACCGCGACCCCGGGTTGCAGCCCGCGGATCGGCGCGATCCGGGTGCGGTCCTCGTACTGCCGCGGCAGTTGCAGCCACAGGTCCTGCAGGCAGCTCAGGCCGCGCGCGGCGAGCTTCTCGGCAACCTTCGGCCCACAACCGGGCAATGCGGTCAGCGGCGTCTCGCCGACGGCCGCGAGCGCGGGTGCGGGACGGGCGACACGCGCGGCACGTGCGGGACGTGCCATGCCGGTCAGGAGACGACCATCACCGCATCGACCTCGAACGCCGCGCCCTTGGGCAGGCCGCTGACCTCGATGGTCGAACGCGCCGGGTACGGCGTCTGGAAGTATTCCGCCATGATCGCATTGACCGAAGCGAAATCGCCAAGGTCGGTCACGTACAGCCCGAGCCGCGCGATGTGTCCCAGCGAGCCGCCGGCGGCCTCGCAGACCGCCTTGAGGTTGTCGAACGCGCGGCGCGCCTGCGCGGCGATGTCGCCGTCGACCAGGTCGCCGGTGGCCGGATCCAGCGGAATCTGCCCGGACAGGTACACGGTGTCGCCGACGCGCACGGCCTGCGAATACGGG
>JAHWKC010000409.1 GCA_019348095.1 Pseudomonadota bacterium
CTACCTGCTGCACAGCACCTTCATTACCGCGGCGCTGTTCCTGATCGTCGACCTGATCCGCCAGCAACGCGGCCGCATCGGCGAGCAGCTCGATTTTGCAGGGCCGCTGCGGCATGCGGCGCTGCTCGGCGGGCTGTTCGGACTGGCGGCGGTGTCGGTGGTCGGGCTGCCGCCGCTGTCGGGTTTCGTGGGCAAGCTGATGCTGCTTGACGCGGTGCCGGTGGGCTCGCGTAGCTGGGTCTGGACGGTGGTGCTGGTCACCAGCCTGCTGAGCCTGATCGCGCTGGCACGCACCGCCAGCCAGGTGTTCTGGCGCGCCGAGCCATGGCCGGCCGATGCCCTCGCGCCGGCCGCTCCGCGGCGGTTGCAGGTCGCCGGCGCGGTGCTGCTGGTGGCCTACGGCATCGCCCTAGTGCTGGCCGGAGGGCCGGTGGTGCGCTATGCGCAGGCCGCCGCCGCACAGCTGCTGGCCCCGGCCGACTACATCCAGGCCGCGCGCGACACCGCGCCACGACTGCGGGCACCCTCACCATGAAACGTCTCCTGCCCTCGCTGCCGCTGAGCGTCGCGGTGTTCGTACTGTGGCTGTTGCTGGTGGCCGACTTCAGCGCCGGCCAGGTGGCGCTGGCGGCGGTTCTGGCGCTGCTGTTGCCGCTGCTGGCCGGCGCGCTGCAGCCCGAGCGCGCCCGCTTCGGACGCACGCTGATGATCGTGGTGCTGGTGCGGCGCGTGCTGTGGGACATGCTGCTGTCGAACATCGAGGTCGCACGCCGCATCCTCGGGCCCGAGCGCGTGCTGACCCCGACCTTCCTGTGGCTGCCGCTGGAGCTGAGCAACATCCACGGCATCACCACCTTGGCCAGCATCATCACGCTGACCCCCGGCACGGTGTCGGCCGAGCTCAGCGATGACCGCCGCCACCTGCTGATCCACTGCTTCAACCTGGCCGACGCCGAGGACATGCTGGCGACCATCAAGGCGCGCTATGAGGCGCCGTTGAAGGAGATCTTTCCATGATCCATACAGGCATGATCCATCCAGGCGTGGCTCAAGCAGACATGAGCCAAACCGGCATGATCGACACCGCCGTCGTCGTGGCGCTGTACGCGATCGGCGTGGCCATGCTGCTGAGCCTGTGGCGCCTGCTGCGCGGCCCCAGCGTGCCAGACCGCATCCTCGCGCTCGACACCCTGTACGTGAACACCATCGCCGCGCTGATCCTGTTCGGCATGCACTTGAAATCCTCGATCTATTTCGAGGCCGCGCTGATCATCGCGATGCTCGGCTTCGTCGGCACCGTGATGCTCAGCAAGTACGTGCTGCGGCGGGATATCGTCGAATGAACCGGATGCGCTCATGAGCCTGCTCGTCGAACTCGCGCTGGTGGCGCTGCTGGCGGTCGGCAGCTTCTTCGTGCTGGTCGGCTCGTTCGGGCTGGTCAAGCTCTCGGAGTTCTTCAAGCGCCTGCACGGGCCGACCAAGGCGACCACGCTGGGGGTCGGCTGCATCCTGATCGCCTCGATCGGCTACCACGCGCTGCGCGGCGACGGGCTGGGCCTGCGCGAGATCCTGATCACCCTGTTCCTGTTCATCACCGCGCCGATCAGCGCGCACCTGATGGCACGCGCCGCGCTCAAGCTCGCGCCGGAGCAGCGGCCGAAGCAGCCCGAAGCGGACGCCGCTTCGCTCTCCAAGGCCGCCGAGGACGAGTCGGCGGCGGCGGATGGCGCGACCCGGGACGGGCATCGGCCCGATCGCTGAGTGCCCGTTGCGGTAGACCTCCGGCTGCTGCCAGCTCAGGCGTCCGCGGCGAAGTGCTTGCGCAGCCCGGCCCAGCACGCCTGATAGTCGCCCTGCCGGTGCGCGGCCTGCAGTGCCTGCGCGGTGGGCCGGATCACCGCGCGGGTCTCGAACATGAACGCCATGGTGTTCTCGACCACGTCAGGCCGCGTGAGATCGGCCTGGCTGGCCTTCTCGAACGTCGCCGCATCCGGGCCGTGGCCGCTCATCGAGTTGTGCAGCGAGCAGCCGCCGGGCACGAAGCCTTCGGCCTTGGCGTCGTAGGCGCCGTGGATCAGCCCCATGAACTCGCTGGCGATGTTGCGGTGGAACCACGGCGGCCGGAACGTGTGCTGCGCGACCAGCCAGCGCGGCGGGAAGATCACGAAGTCCAGGTTGCTGGTGCCCGGCGTGTCGCTGGGCGCGTGCAGCACCAGGAAGATGCTCGGGTCGGGGTGGTCGAAGCTGATCGAGCCGATGGCATTGAAGCGGCGCAGGTCGTACTTGTATGGCGCGTAGTTGCCGTGCCAGCCGACCACGTCCAGCGGCGAGTGGCCGATGTCGGCTCGCCACAGGTGGCCCTGGAACTTGCCGATCAGCTCGAAC
>JAHWKC010000040.1 GCA_019348095.1 Pseudomonadota bacterium
GGCGGTGGTCACGGGATCCTCGCTCGTCTCGTCCATCCGGGAGCGGACCGTAGCGGTGGCCCGCCCAGTCCACCGGTCAGCGAGCCGGTGCCAGGATGGCCGGCGATGATCACCGTCGACTCCACCGACGGGGTGCGCCTCGCGGTCCACGAGCTGGGCAACCCGGACCCCGACGCCCGCCCCCTCCTGCTCTGCCACGCCACCGGGTTCCACGGGCGGGTGTGGCGGGCGCTGGCCGACGAGCTCCCCGAGCGCCGTTGCCTGGCCCTGGACTTCCGCGGCTACGGCGACTCGACCGAGCAGGGCGGCGAGCTGACGTGGGACGGCTTCGGCCAGGACGTGCTCGCCGTGGCCGACGCGCTCGACCTGGGCAAGATCTCGGTCGGACCGCCCTACTTCGCGCTGATGTTCGTGTTGCTGATGGCGCCGCTGGTATTGCTGCTGCCGCTGGGACCCTTGACGCGCTGGCAGCGCGAACAGGCTTCCCGGCCGCTGGCGATGCTGCTGCCGTGGGCGGGCCTTGCGCTGGTCGCGGGTATTGCCGGGTTCTTCCTCGCCCCGCAGGGCCAGTGGAAAGTGGCCGCCGGCGTGTTCGGCGCGGTCTGGGTGGCCGCCGGCACCCTGCGCTTCGTGTGGACCCGCATCCAGGGCCGCCGCGTGCAGGGCATGCGCCGATTCACCCCGGAGATGCTCGGCATGACGCTCGCGCACCTGGGGGTCGCGGTATTTCTTGTTGGCGCCCTGCTGACCGAGGGCCTGAACCAGCAGCGCGAGGTCGCGGTGGCGCCGGGTGATTCGGTGCAACTGGGCGACTACCGGTTCCGCTTCGACGATGTGGCGCACAGCCAGGGCCCGAACTACGAGGCCGACCGCGGCACCGTGAGCGTGTTCGAGGACGACCGCCCATTGACCGTGATGCACCCGGAAAAACGCCTCTACGCCAGCGGTGGCCAGGTCATGACCGAGGCCGCGATCTCGCGCGGCATCACCCGTGACCTGTACGTCGCCCTGGGCGAGCCGCTCGGCGGCGGCACGTGGGCGCTGCGCGTGCACATCAAACCCTTTGTGCGATGGATCTGGGCCGGTGCGCTGCTGATGATGCTCGGCGGTTTTGTCACCGCGGCCGACCGTCGCTTCCGCCCGCCCCCGCCCGACCGTCGCCTGGAGACTGCACCGTGATCGATGCCCCCACTGCTGCACCCCGCAGCTCCGCCATGCGCTGGCTGCCGCTGGTGGTGGTCGCATTGCTCGGCGTGCTGCTCGCGGCCGGCGTCTGGCTCAGCCGCGACCCGAATCGCGAGGCACTGCCCTCGCCGCTGATCGGCAAACCGGCGCCGGCGTTCGAACTGCCGGTGCTGCACGAGCCGGGGCGCCAGGTCTCCTCCGAGGAACTGCGCGGCGCGCCGTACCTGCTCAATGTCTGGGGCAGTTGGTGCCCGGCCTGCCGCGACGAACACCCGGTGCTGACGCGGTTCGCCGAGACCCGGCGCGTGCGCGTGGTCGGCTTCAACTGGAAGGACGAACACGCCGATGCGATGCGCTGGCTGGAGCAGTTCGGCAACCCCTACTGGCTGGTGCTGACCGACTACGAGGGCGACGTCGCAATCGACTGGGGCATCTATGGCGCGCCGGAGACGTTTCTGGTCGATGCCAATGGCGTGGTGCGCTGGAAGCATGTCGGGCCGATGACCGACGCCACCATCGAGCAGGACCTGCTGCCGGTGCTGGCCGAAGTGGAGCAGGCCGGCCGGGGGCGGGCACTGTGATCGCCGCGATGGCAGGAAGCAACAGCAAATCCCCCCTGCCCCCCTTTTTCAAAGGGGGGATCCGCCGGTGCATGACCTTCCCCTTTTTCAAAGGGAGGGACAGCCAAGTCGCGGACGCTACGAACCAGCTTCTGGCCTCCCCCTTTGGAAAACGGGGATTGAGGGGGATTTGCTTCATGCTGCTGCTCTGCCTGTTGCTGACTCCTCTCACCGCCCTCGCCCAGCCCGCCACTGATCCCACTCCGCCGCAGTTCACCGACCGTGCCGAGGAGCGCCGCTTCAACGCGCTGGTCGCCGAGCTGCGCTGCGTGATGTGCCAGAACCAGTCGCTGGCCGATTCCAACGCGCAGATCGCCGTTGACCTGCGTCGAGAAGTGCTCGGGCTCATGCAGCAGGGCAAGAGCGACGCCGAAATCAAGGAGTTCCTGGTGGCGCGCTATGGCGAATTCGTGCTGTATCGCCCGCAGGTCGGCGCGCGCACGTGGCTGCTGTGGTTCGGGCCATTGCTGCTGCTGGTGATCGGCGGCGTGGTGCTTGCGCACGTGGTGCGCCAGCGCGGCGGCGGCCAACCGGTTGCCGACGACGAAGACCAGGAGTGGTGATGGCCGCGTTCGTGATCATCGGCGCCATCCTGGCACTGCTCGCCCTGGCCTACGTCGCGCGGCCGCTGTGGCGCGCCACTCCGACCGCATGCGTCGCGGTGGTCGCCACCCTGGCGCTGCTCACCGGCGCGACTTACCTGTGGATCGGCACGCCCGACGCACTCGACCCGGCCAATCGCCGGTCGCCGGACACACTTCCCGAGGCAATCGCACAGCTCGAAACGGAGCTGGAACGCGACCCGCGCCAGATCGAGGGCTGGCGCCTGCTCGGTCGCGCCTACACCGCCGCTGCACGTCCAGACGACGCGCGCAACGCCCACGCGCGTGCGTTGGCGCTCGATCCCGCGGACCCCAACCTGCTGGTCGAGGCCGCCGAGTCGCGTGCGAACGCCGCACCCGGCCGCCGCTTCGACGACGCGGCCAACGCTATGCTCGAACGCGCGGTCGAACAGCAGCCGATGCACCAGCGGGCGCGCTGGTTCCTCGGCATTGCCCGGCGCCAGGCCGGCCAGCATGCCGAAGCCGCCGCCACCTGGGAGCCGCTCCTGACGGTAGTCGAACCCGGCACTGCCGCCACCCTGCGCCCCCAGATCGACGCCGCACGCGCCGACGCCGGTCTCGAGCCGCTCCCACCGGCCGCCGCGGAGTCCGGCAGCGCGCGCAGCATCACCGTCAGCATCTCGCTCGACCCGGCCCTCGCCATGCGCCTGCAGGAGGGCGCGGTGGTGTACGTGATCGCCCGCCAGCCGGGCGGCGCACCGATGCCGGTGGCGGTCGAACGCCTGCCGGCGACTGCGCTTCCGACGGTGATCACCCTGGACGACGGCGACAGCCCGATGCCGACGCTCAAGCTGTCGCAACTCGATGAGGTGGAGATCACCGCGCGCATTTCCGCCAGCGGCGACGCGGTCGCACGCGGGGGCGACTTCGAGGCCGCGCCGGCGACCGTCGGCGCGGGCCAGGAGGCAGCGGCGTTGATGATCGATCGTGTGGTGGAATAGGCGCCACACACGCGCTATTCGTTGAACGTCATTCCGGCGAAAGCGGGAACCCAGTGACTTTGGCTTTGCGCTTTCAATCTCTCACTCGAACACTCCACCAAGAAAACCCGAGACGCTGGATTCCCGCCTTCGCGGGAATGACGAGCCAAGGAGTCACGCACCGGCATGACCGAATTCATCCCCCCCGGCACCCGCTTCATCGACCTGCCCGCCGCCTTCCCGATGAAACGTGGTGGCGCGCTGCACGGCGCGCGCGTCGCGTTCGAAACCTGGGGCACGCTCAACGCCGCGCGCGACAACGCGATCCTGATCGTCACCGGCCTCTCGCCCGACGCGCATGCCGCCGCCAACGATGGCAATCCAGAGCCCGGCTGGTGGGAAGCGATGATCGGGCCCGGCAAACCCATCGACAGCGATCGCTGGTTCGTGGTGTGCGTGAACTCGCTCGGCAGCTGCAAGGGCTCCACCGGTCCGGCTTCGATCGATCCCGGCACCGGCGCGCTGTACCGGCTGGCGTTCCCGCAGCTGTCGATCGAGGACGGCGCCGAGGCGGCGGTCCATGTCGTGCGCGAACTCGGCATCGAGCAGCTGGCATGCGTGATCGGCAACTCGATGGGCGGCATGACCGCACTGGCGCTGCTGGTGCGCCATCCGGGCATCGCCCGCAGCCACATCAACATCTCCGGCGCCGCACGCGCGCTGCCGTTCTCCATCGCGATCCGCTCGCTGCAACGTGAGGCCATCCGCCTGGACCCGCAATGGAATAGTGGCCACTACGACGACGACAGCTACCCCGAATCGGGCATGCGCATGGCGCGCAAGCTCGGCGTGATCACCTACCGCTCGGCATTGGAATGGGACGGCCGCTTCGGCCGGGTGCGACTCGACCAATCCTCGCAGGACCCCGACCGCCCCGACTACGAACCGTTCGGCCTGGAGTTCGAGGTCGAAAGCTACCTGGAAGCCCACGCCCGCCGTTTCGTGCGCCGCTTCGACCCCAACTGCTATCTCTACCTGAGCCGCTCGATGGACTGGTTCGACCTGGGCGACTACTGCGCACAGAAGTGCGGCGACAGCCAAGCCGACACCCGCGCCGGCCTCGCCTCCATCCGCGTCGGCAAGGCGCTCGCGATTGGCGTCGAAACCGACATCCTGTTCCCCCTGCAGCAGCAACGCGAGATCGCCGAGGGACTGCGCGAAGGCGGTGCCGACGCGGACTTCCTGCCGCTGCCCTCGCCGCAGGGCCACGACGCGTTTCTGGTCGACATCGCGCGCTTCGGACCCGCGGTCCAGGGATTTCTCGCCAGCCTGTAAGCCTCTCCGCCGGGGAAAGAGGCAGCGCGTGACGGCGTCTGTCCCGAGCCAGACGGCTCGCTGGTGGATTCGCCCGCACGCAATTTATGCCATCACTCCTGGATCGCTCACATTGATGCCGGAACCGGTGAAGGGCTACGTCACCGGCGGCGTCATGGCGGCACCGGAAGTCCATGGGGCACTGTCTACCTCGACGCCCTCGACGGCCATGTCTACGCGTTGCAGGAATCTCTTCCGCAAAAATTCAGCCGTCAGCTCGCCACCAATCGTGGGGCGCCGCTGGGCCGCAGGCGCCCGAGCGCAGGCCGGCGTAAACTCCTCGCCATGAACGCCCAAGCCCTGCCCGACATCGCCTTCCCCGGTCACGACAAGTTGGTCACCGCGCTGGACGCCGCGGTCGGGCGCGGCGACGAGCACGAGGTCACCGCCGCCTTGCGCGACACACTGTGCCGGCTGATCCGGGACCGCGACGTCAGCCTGCCGCCATGCGTCCATGAGCCGATCGACGACCACTACGCGCGCCGCGAGATCTACCGCAGCCCCGACCTGGGCTACAGCGTGGTGGCGATGACCTGGGGGCCCGGCCAGGGCACGCCGGTGCACGATCACTGCGGGCTGTGGTGCGTGGAGGGCGTGTGGGACGGCGAACTGGAGATCACCCAGTTCGAATTGCTCGAGCGCGACGGCGAGCGCTTCCGCTTCCGCGCCGCCGGCGGCATGCAAGCGGGCCCCGGCAGTGCCGGCAGCCTGATCCCGCCGCACGAATACCACACCATCCGCAACACCAGCGCCGATCACGTGGCCATTTCGCTGCACATCTACAAGGCGCCGATGGACACCTGCTCGGCGTTCGTTCCGCACGAGGGCGAATGGTTCGCCCGCAGGGACCAGGCGCTGGACACCGACGCGCCCTAGGCCCCGCCGCGCCTGCACAGGCCCAAGCGCCTCCGTAGGAGCGCCCCATGGGCGCAAAGCCCGACGCGACGCGATCCCGGCTCCGATCGCGGGCATGGCCCGCTCCTACATATCCGACCGCCGCAGGCACACGTAGAGCGGAGCTTGCTCCGCTTTTCCTGTTTCGGCAGGCCCGAAAACTGGATCCCTCAGTCCCGCGACCTCGCCGGAATGAACGGCGACACCGGATCGCTGGCCGGGAAGGTTTCCTCCACCGCCTCGTCCTGCAGCTCGCTCTGGTGCTCCCGATCCCGGGCCTGCCGCTGCTGCGGCGACTCGGGCAGGCTGCGCGCACCGCCACCATCGATCGAAGGGTCTTTCTGATCCTGCCTGACCATGGCCGTCTCCAACTCGGGGGATAGACCAAGCTAGGCCGGCAAACGTTAGGATTTCCGCACGGTGACGTGATGGAGGGTTTAACCGGCAGCGCTCATTTGCCGATGATCGCGCCAAAGAAAGAAGGCCCGCGATCGCGGGCCCTCAGCTGTCCGGTGCTGCTGTCTGGTGCCGAAGGTGGGACTCGAACCCACACGCTTTTAAGGGCGGCGGATTTTGAGTCCGCTGCGTCTACCGATTCCGCCACTTCGGCCGGCCGCGCAGTATAGCCGAGCCCGCTTGCGGCGCTCCAGCGAAATATCCGTCGCCCGACGCGGTGGCGGCGCTGCGGCTACGATGCGGGCATGTGCCTGATCGCCATTGCCTGGTGCGTCCATCTCCGCTATCGGCTGGCCCTGATCGCCAACCGCGACGAGTTGCACGCGCGGCCGGCGGCGGCGGCGGACTTCGACCCGGAAGCTGCGGATGTCTACGGCGGTCGCGACCTGGTGCAGGGCGGCAGTTGGCTGCTGGCCTCGACGCGCGGGCGGCTGGCGGCGGTCACCAACGTGCGCGAGGGCTCACCCGGCGAGGCGATGCCGCGATCACGCGGTGCATTGGTGCGCGATTTCGTGCATGGGGCGCAATCGGCCGATCAGTACCTCGCCACACTGCGCGCCGACGCGGCCGAATACGGCCGTTTCAACCTGTTGGTCTGGGACGGCGGACGCCTGGCGTTTGCCAGCAACCACCCGGGCTTTTCCACCCATCCGGTCGAACCCGGCGTGCATGCCATGTCCAATGGCGCGTTCGATGCGCCGTGGCCAAAAAGTGCGCACGCGACGCGGGCGTTGTCGGCGTGGCTCGCATCGGACGCACCGGACCGGCATCAGGCGGGCGACGCGAGGGCGCTGCAGCCGTTGCTGGATGCGCTGGCCGATGCGACACCCGCGCCGGATGCGGACCTGCCCGATACCGGGATCGGTCTTGACCTCGAGCGCTCGCTGTCGCCAGCGTTCGTGCGCGACCCGCGTTACGGCACACGGTGCAGCACCGTGGTGCTGGTGGAACACGGGGCGCTCACTTTCGTGGAGCGGCGTTTCGGGCCGGACGCGCAGGTGACGGGGGAAAGCGCGCGGCGGTTGCCGCTCGACTGAGGTGCAAGTCGGGGATGTGGCGCCGGGCGATCGGGCTCGAATCCTCCCCGGCCCTGCTTTGCCAACGGAGGGAGGCAGGCCTGCGGCGGAGCAGGCAGAGAACCTGGCCCCCGCCTCGCGGGGATCACCCCCACGGCCACCAGCCGCGGCCGGTCGCGGCGTAGCGGTCGGCGGCGCGCTCGAAACGGTTGCGCACACTGATACCGCCGCACACTAGGTACAGCGGCAGGAACAAAGGACCGAGCACCATGTACTGAAAGACATGGGCACGCTCGTGATCGGCCAGGCGCACGTGCGGCTCCTCGCACAGCCCGGCGCGATGCGCGTAGGTGCGACACGGCGCATCGAGGTTCTGCCCGGTATGCAGGATCACGTTGCCGAGGGTCAGCGCCCCGCCAGGCCCCCACGGCCAGCGGTCGAACACCAGCGCGAGTTCGCCGCGCCGCCAGTGGACGCGCGCGCCGAACGCCAGCCCCAGGCCACCGAGCAGCAGGCCGGCGATCGTGTTGGGCAGCGTCCACAACGCGCCAAGCGCGAGCCACCCGCGGGCGCGGATCAGCCCTCGTCCGGCATCAGCAGCCACAGGATCAGGTACGCCAGGATGCCGGGGAATGCGGCCGAGGCGATCGACACGATCACGAAGACGATCCGCAGCAGGGTCGAGCTCCAGCCGTAACGGCGGGCAATGCCGCCCATCACGCCGCCGATCATGCGGTCGTGGCGGGAGCGGGTAAACGGTCGCGGGGTGGCGGACATCCGGGTCGATCCTGTGGGGACTAGGGTGAGTGTATGGCGGGCGTG
The DNA here is from genome assembly GCA_019348095.1 of Pseudomonadota bacterium. Lineage (GTDB taxonomy): Bacteria > Pseudomonadota > Gammaproteobacteria > Xanthomonadales > Xanthomonadaceae > Novilysobacter_A. The sequence goes on from JAHWKC010000040.1 coordinate 7,911, forward strand.
TGATGACGGCGTCGGGCCGGCGGCCGCCCGGCCGCAGTTCCTTGTAGGAGCGGCTTCAGCCGCGAGCTTCCTCGCAGGCCGGTGCAGGTCCGTCCAACCTGCAGAGGACGGACCTGCCCTGCATAAGTCGTGGGCACCCTGGCTCCGGATCGAAAGGCTCGCGGCTGAAGCCGCTCCTCCAGAGGCCGATCGGGATCAGCGGGCGGCGAGCCAGTCGTGTATTGCGGTCGGCACCTCGCGCTGGGCGCGGCCGGACACGTAGATGCCGATGTGCCCACCGCGGAACGACAGCTCGCTGTAGTCGCTGGAGCCGGTCAGCCCGGCGAGTGCGCGGGACGCGGCTGGCGGCACCAGGTGATCCTGCTGGGCATAGATATTGAGCAGCGGCATGTCGACATCGCCCAGGTGCACCTCGCGCCCGCCGATGTCGATCCCGCCCTTGACGAAGCCATTGCCCTGGTAGAACTGCTTGACGAACTGGCGGAACGCTTCGCCGGCCTGGTCGGGCGAGTCGAAGATCCACTTTTCCATGCGCAGGAAGTCCTCCAGCGCCGCCTTGTCGTCCAGGATGTCGACCAGCCCGACGTACTTCTGCACGAACAGCCGCCACGGCTTGAGCATCAGGTAGCTCATGTTCATCAGGTCGGCCGGCACGTTGCCGAGCGTATCGACGAACAGGTCGACATCGATCCCGCGGGTCCAGTTGGCCAGCATGTTGTCGTCGGTGTGGAAGTCCACCGGCGTGACCATGGTGATCAGGTTGCGGACCTTGCCCGGGTTGAGCGCCGAGTAGCACAACGAGAACGCGCCGCCCTGGCAGATCCCGAGCAGGTTGATCGCATCGAGCTCGTGACTGCGGCGCAGGTGGTCGACCGCCCCGCCGAGGAACCGCTGGATGTAGTCCTCCAGTTCCAGATAGCGATCGGAGCGGTCGGGATAGCCCCAGTCGAGCACGTAGACGTCCTCGCCGCGCTCGAGCAGGCCGCGCACGATCGACTTGTCGGCCTGCAGGTCGACCATGTACGGCCGGTTGACCAGCGCATAGGCGATCAGCAGCGGCACCTTCGCGGTCGGTGCATGCCCACTGTCTCCGCGGAAGCGGTACAGCACCACCTTGCCGTCGCGCCAGACTTCCTGTTTTTCGGTGACGCCGTAGTCGACGTCGCCGACCTGCTGCAGCGTCTCCAGCCCGGCACGCAGCTTGGCCTGGGTCTGCATGGCTTCCTGCGCCAGCGACTGCGGGGTGAAGCCGATCGGGCTGTTGATATCGTAGCCGTTCATCTCAACGCTTCCTCTGCGGGGTCTTCTTCACCGTGCGCTTGGCCGGCGATTTCTTCGCGGGCGATTTCTTGGCCGGCGCTTTCGTGGCTGCCGTTCGAGCGGTGGACTTCTTCGCAGTCTTTGCGGGAGCGGTACGCGTTTCGCTCTTGCCCCCTCTGCGCGGGGGAGCCGATCGCGGTGAAGCGTCGGGATCCGGCTGCGCCGCCGGTTGCCTGGCGCTCTTGCCAGCGGATGCATTGCCCCCCGCCTCGAGCTGGTCGCGCAAGCGGCGCAGCTCGCGCTCCAGCCGCACGATCTTGCGATGGGCCGAGTCGACTTCGGTGCGGGTCGGCGTGCCCAGCAGCAGACCGGCCTGCTCGACCTCGCCCTGCACTGCCGCGCGTAGCCGCATCTGCGCGTTGATCATGTCGCCATAGGCCTCGCGGAAGCGCGGCGACAATGCGATCTCCGCATAGGCCTCCTCGGCCGCTTCGATCCAGAGGTCGAACAGCGCACGGGCCGAGTCGAGCGTCTGCCCCGACTCGCCGCGTTGGGCCAGCTTTTCCTGAAACAGTGCGAAGGCAGCCTGCCCGGCCTCGCCCAGCAGCGCGTTGTAGCTCTGGTTGCGCTGTTGGAACTCCAGCTGCGCCTGCGCGAGCTTCTGCCAGCGCTCCTGGTGCTCACGGGCGAACCCGAACGCGGGTGTACCCAGCCACTGGTTGCCTTGGCGCTGCAGGCCTTCGATGTACGGAGCGGCCTGCTCCAACCACTGCTCGGGGCCGGCCTGGCCGGGGCCGCCCATGCCGCGCAACACCTCGGCGAACGGATTGCCGCCGCCGCTGCCGAGCATCTGTTTCCACGCATCGGCAATCTCGGCCGCACCCGCGTCCTGGCCGGCGAACTGCGCGGCCAGTTGCTGCATCTGCCCGAACCAGCCGCGCGCCTGGCTGTTGAAGCGCTGCACGGCCTCGTCCATTTCGTTGCCGCCGCGGCCCGGTTGCGTAGCCAGCTGCGAGGCGAGCCCGGACCACCAGCCGACCGCGTCGTTCCAGTCCGGTGCCTTTGGCTGCGCCGGCGTGGCGGCCTTGCGCATCGTCTCGCCCCAGCTGTTCCAGTACTCGCGCGCGAGCGCCTCGAAATCGCCACCGAACGTAGGGTTCGCCATCGTTGCCTCCTGAGCCTGGAGCGATGATATCAACGCGGTTGTTGCGCGATGGTGTCGTTGACGGCTGCTCTCCGCGTTTTTCGGGAGAAGGCTTATGGAGTAACGGCGCGCGAAGACCGGGGCAGGCGGATGCTTCTGAACCGGGACTGGCGCAGTCGCTCGCAGCTCGATTGCCCTCATCCGCCCTTCGGGCACCCCCGACTAAAGCATTCGGGGGCAGGCTCTTCTCCCGCTCGCGGGAGAAGGGGTCTTGCGAAAGGCCATTTCTAGGGCTTGGGAATCCGCAGTGTCTTGCTGATCATCAGCACGCCCGACAGCGCGAACATCAGCACCAGCGGGTGGAACTGCCACGGTCCCAGCTGGACCATGCCCAACCATATGTCGCGGCCGATGGCGCCCTGCCAGGCGGCGACCGCCAGCACGATCACCAGCACCAGGCTGGTCGGGATCGGGGTGCCCTCGAAGTAATTGACCTTGCCCTCCTCTCCCGCCAGTTGCTCGGCGGTGACGTTGTAGCGCGCCAGCCGGCTGACCCCGCAGCCGACGAAGAAGCTCAACACCACCCAGTCCCAGCCACCCTGGAGGCCGCACGCATAGCCCAGCGCCGCGGGGGCCACGCCGAAGGAAATCACGTCGGCCAAGGAGTCCAGTTCGCGCCCCAGGGTCGAGGCCGACTTGCGCCAGCGCGCGACGCGGCCGTCCAGCGCATCGAAGATGAAGGCCAGCGGGATCAATGCCATGCCGATCATGAGGTCGCGCACGATACCTTCCTGCAGGAAGCGCATCGCCGCGAAGATCGCGCCGGTACCGCAGAACGCATTGGCGAGGGTGAACCAGTCCGCGAGGTGGAACTCGCGGAGCATCGTGAAGTGACGCGGCATGCAAGGCTCCGAGCGGGCGACCGGTCCATCGTAGTGCATGCAGACTGCCAAAGCCGGCGTGAAGCGGGCAGTAGCTTGGGCAGGTCGCCGCAGGGCCAGTTCGGGCGCGATGCGACTGGTCATGGCGCGGTCGGCCGGTGCAGGCCTCGAGGTTTACCAAAAAAGCGGGGCCGGATAACCGGCCCCGATGGACAATGCAACTCTTGTCACAACCTCAACCGCGCGTCGTGTCGCCCGAGGCCAGCGCGGTCTGCGTCACGACCTCGCCGTCAACCACCGGCAGGCGCTCGCCCGGCCGGTCATCGAGTCGGATCATCTGCTCGCGCCCTTCGTAGCGGTAGGTGACGTCATAGCCGATCACCCGGTCCTCGCTGCCCAGCGGGATGCGGCTGCCCGGCTTGCTGCCGGTGCGCATGGTGCCGGTGGTGCCATCGGGATTGCGGTAGGTCACGTTGTAGCCGACCACGCGGGTGGACTGCGAGGTCTCCGAAACGGTGCGGCACTGGCGGTCTACCCGCTGTACCGTCTGGCCGCCGACATGGTTGCGGTCGACCCGGTTGCCGACATAACCGCCAGCGGCCGCGCCGGCCGCGGTCGCGACCTTGCGGCCGTTGCCGCCACCGATCTGGTTGCCGACCAGGCCACCGATTACCGCACCGGCGATGGTGCCGCCGACGTTGCCGTCACGCTCGGGCAGTCGCTCCTGCACCACTACGTCCTCGCATACCTCACGCGGGCTGGAGACGGTGCTGGTCTCACGCACCGGGTCGGTGCCGATCACGGTCGCATACAGCTCCTGCTTTTCATTGACCGGCTCGACCTGCAGCACGTCGGCGTACTGGGCCGCCGCGATGGCGCCGTCGACCGCGATATCGCCATCGGCAGCGGTCACCAGCGACAGCGCCTGCGAATCGGCGGCGGTGGCCACCTGCGGATCCGCTGCGCCGTTGCCGCTGAAGCTTTGGTAGGAAGCCACCGCAACGCCACCGACCAGCAGCGAGATGCCCGCGATCGCCGCCAGCACGAGCGTGAGGATCTGGAGGATGTCCCCCACCACGCCGATGATCTCGTCCTGGCTGAGGACGGTGAACTCGGCCTCGTCGAGGCGCCGGCTGAGCACGCGCTCGATCGTGGTCCGGTCGGCGTCGATGGTGGCGGTCATCGGCGTCCCTCCTTCGCACGGTCCATACGGCGACGCCCGCCGCCGGATTCGCCGCCGCCCTCGTCGTCGGTCTCACCATCGGGCGAGCCGGCGCCAACGCTGACCGGCTCCGGGGCC
>JAHWKC010000410.1 GCA_019348095.1 Pseudomonadota bacterium
GCTCCTCTCACGTCGTCGCCCCGCACAACGGTGCGAGGAGCGTCGAGGATCAACGCGGTGTCGGCGCTGTTGACGATGGAGTTGTCGGTGATCTCGAGGTCGCTGGCGCCGCCGTAGGCCTGCACGCCGATGCTGTTCCCCTCGATGCGGTTCGTCGAGATGGTGTTGCCCACGCTGTCGAGGTTGTTGACCCTGATGCCGACCCGGTTCCCTCGGACGGTGTTGCCGACCACCACGTTCTCGGCCGAGCCGAGCAGCACGAAGAAGACGTAGAGACCGACGGCGGCGACCAGGAAGTTCGGGGACAGCCCACCGGCGAGGCGTGCCTCGCTCCACCAGGGCAGCACGAGGGTCAGCACCGGCACCGCCCCCGTCACGAGGAGGAAGACGAGCCCGTAGCCGATGGCCGTGCGGCGCTGGGTCGCGGCCGCGAAGCGCAGGCCGAGGCGCTTGCCGCGCGCCGCAGCGGATTGCGGCGCAACGACTTCGGCGCCCTGCCCGAAGGCGAATCGCCGCTGGCGTGCTGGATCGGCCGCGTCGAAGGTCTGGAAGACGCACCGCTGCCGGCGCGGTTCGCGCACTGGGAGTGCCGCAACAACCGTCTCGCCTGGCTGGCGCTGCAGCACGATGGCGTACTGGATGCGATCAGCGCGATGGTCGGCCGGCACGGCGCCGAGCGGGTGGCGCTGGTGCTGGGCACCTCGACCTCCAGCATCGGCGCCAGCGAGGAGGCCTATACCCGGCTCGACGGCCCCGACGGCGACCGCCGCTTCCCGCCCGACCTCGATCGCCCGGTGGTGCACACGCCGCATTCGCTCGGCGGCTTCGTGCAGCACGCGACCGGCCTGCGCGGGCCTTGCGTCACCGTCGCCACCGCGTGCTCGTCCAGCGCCAAGGTGTTCGCCCAGGCCTCCCGCTTGATCGCCGCGGGCCTGGCCGACGCGGCGCTGGTCGGCGGGGTCGATACCTTGTGCGGCAGTGTGCTGTTCGGGTTCAACGCGCTGCAACTGGTCGCGGCCGACCCGTGCCGGCCGTTCGACGCGGAGCGCCTTGGGCTGTCGCTCGGCGAGGCCGGCGGCTTCGCGGTGCTCGAACGCGCGGCGGCCGATGACGGCGGCCCGCAACTGCGCGGCTTCGGCGAGTCCAGCGACGCCCACCACATGTCCGCACCGCACCCGGAGGGATTGGGCGCGTGTCATGCGATGCGCGACGCACTGGCGCGCGCCGGCATTGCCGCCGGCGAGGTCGGCTACCTCAACCTGCATGGCACCGCGACCCCGGCCAACGACGCGATCGAGGCGCGCGCGGTCGCGCGGCTGTTCCCGGCGGGCCTGCACGCAAGTTCGACCAAGGGCTGGACCGGGCACACGCTTGGCGCGGCGGGCATCGTGGAGTCGGTGATCGCGTTGATCGCGCTGGAGTACGGCGTGCTGCCGGGCATCCTCAACAGCGACCGCCCCGACCCCGCATGCGGCCCCCAGATACGCTTCGACAACGCGCGTTGCGAAGGGCTGCGATACGCCATGAACAACTCGTTTGGATTCGGCGGCAACAACTGCTCGCTGGTGTTCGGGAAGGCCGCATGATCGCGGGCGCCAGGCCGCACCGTCGCGCCATCCATCGCGCGCCACGCAATCACCTCGTCGGCGCCAGGGCGGACGCCGCGTGAGCGTGCTTGCCGCGAGCATCGAGGGCATCGGTTTCTGGGCCGGCGGAATACCGTCGTGGCAGTCGGCCTGCGACTACGCTGCCGATGGATCGTTGCAGGACGGCGCGCCGACGCGGCCCTCGCCGCAACTACTGGCACCCAACGAACGACGCCGCGCGCCCGCCAGCGTGGCGGTCGCGCTGGAGGTCGGGCTGCAGGCGTGTCGCGCCGCCGGCCGCGAGCCTTCCTCGATGCCCTCGGTGTTCGCATCGATGCATGGCGAGCTTTCTATCACCGACTACATGTGCGCCACGCTGGCGGTGCAACCCGATGCGATCTCGCCCACGCGCTTCCACAATTCCGTGCACAACGCCGCGGCCGGCTACTGGACCATTGGCGCGGGAGCGGTGCAGGCCGCCACCGCCATCTCCTCGTTCGACGCGACCTTCGCCCAGGGCCTGCTGGAGGCGCTGATGCAGCTTCATGCGGGCGACGAGGCCGTGCTGCTGGTGTGCTACGACGGCGATTCGGCCGGACCGCTGCAGCACGTCTCGTGCAGCGAAGGCCTGCTCGGTGCGGCGCTGGTGTTGTCGCGTTCGCAACGTGCGGACCGACCACGCCTGCTGCTGTCGCTGGCCGATGGCGAGTGCCCGCCGGCAGACACGGCGCTGGCGCGGTACGCTGCCAAAAACGCGAGCGCTCCGATGCTGCCGCTGTTCGATGCGCTGGCGACC
>JAHWKC010000411.1 GCA_019348095.1 Pseudomonadota bacterium
GGTGACCGCGCGCATCGCCGCAGCGGTCGTCGGCGGTTATTTCGCGGCCCATGCATTCGCGGCATTCATGACGCTGGTGCTGCCGTTCGCGCGCCCGGACCGTGTGGTAACCGGCACGCTGCTGGCGTTCCTGGTCTGGTGCGTCGCCGCGCTGCATGCATTCGCGGCTCGCTCGGCGTGGCGCGCGTGGTGGGTTCCGGTCGCAGCCGGGATCGTGCTGCTCGGTATCGCTCTCACATTCCCCGAGGCAGGCACGCGGCCCTGAGCCGGTCAGGATGAGGACAAGCACATGAAAAACAGCCTGCGGCAGTCGATGGCATGGCTGCACACCTGGTCCGGCCTGATCACCGGCTGGCTGCTGTTCGTGATCTTCGTCGCGGGCACGCTGTCGTGCTTCGACCGGGAGCTGGACGACTGGATGCGTCCTTCGCTCCACGAAATCGATGGCACGCCGGGACCGAAGTTCGACGCCGCGATGGCTGCGATGCGCGAGCGCGCACCCGAGGCGCACGTCTGGTGGGCCCACGTGCCGGCCGAGCGCGAGCGGGCCATGGAGGCCTACTTCATGCTCGACGACGGCACCCAGGGCAAACAGACGCTCGATCCACGCACCGGCGCCGCGGTACCGGAGACGGCCGGAGGCGAGTTCTTCTTCGATCTGCACTGGAATCTGCACGCCGGCACCTTCGGCATGTACGTGGTCGGGCTCGCCGGCATGCTGATGCTGGTCGCACTGGTGGCGGGCGTGATCACCCACCGGCGCATCTTCAAGGACATCTTCACCTTCCGCCCCCACGCGGGCGGCCAGCGCGCGTGGCTCGATGGCCACAACATCACCGGTGTGCTCGGCCTGCCGTTCCACCTGATGATTGCCTACACCGGCGTGATCATCTTCGCCACCAGCTACGTCTTCGGCGGCCTCAACACCGCGTACGGCGGCGACCTGGAACGTTACTTCCAGGAGGCCGGCGGCTCCTACGAGCGGCCCGAGGTCGGCCAGCCGCTGGCGCGGCTGCACTCGATCGACACCCTGGTGACCGATGCCGAACGCCGCATGGGCGTTCCGGTCGACTGGGCCTCGGTCGAGCACCCGGACGATGCGAGCGCGGTGATCGCCTTTGGCACCGACCACAGCCGCCGCGTGGCCTGGGACATGCAGCAGGTGATCTACGACGCTGCCACCGGCGAGTTCCTGCACCACACCCGGCCGCCGGCGACCGGCTACCTGACGTATTCGTTCTTGGGTGGGCTGCACATGGTGCAATTCGGCGGAGCCGCGCTGCGCTGGCTCTATTTCCTGCTCGGCCTGACCGGCTGCGTGATGCTCGCCAGCGGAATGCAGGTCTGGGTGCGCAAGCGAGCGCAGCGGGTCGCTGCGGCCGGAGCGCTTTCGGGCTATGGACTCGTGCTCGGGCTCAACGTCGGTGTCGTCGCGGGCATGCCATTCGCGTGTGCTGTCTTGCTGCTTGCCAACCGGCTGCTGCCTGCGGACCTCAACGCCCGCGCCGAAGCCGAGATTGCGGTGTTCTGCGGCGCGTGGATCATCGCCGCGCTGTGGGGCGCGTGGCGGACCCGCAGCGCTCGTGGCTGGCGTGACCTGTTCGCGGCCACGGCCGCGGCGTTGGCCGCGATTCCACTGGTCAACCTGGCCACGACCGACGCCAGCCACCTGCTCGTCACGGTGCCGGGCGGCGAATGGGCGCTGGCCTCTGTCGATCTCACCGTTCTGTTACTGGCCGCCGGGTTCGGTTGGCTGGCGCGGCAGGCCGCCCCGCGCGGTGCGAGCGTGCCGGTCGCCGCGGTCCGCCCGGTAGCACAGGAGGCATGACATGGTGCTGCTCGGTTCCGTATTGATCCTCCTGGCCTGGCCGCTCCTGATCCTGTCGATGGCCAAACACCAGGAGCAGATCATCGGCCGCCTGCTCCCAGCGCGCCAGGCGCGCGCACTTCGCGCCACCGGCTGGCTGGCGCTGGCGGCGAGCTTGGGATGCCTGGTCAGCGGGATCGGCTGGGAGCAGGGGCCGGTCTTCTGGACCGCTGGCCTCATGCTTGGCGGAATCGTATCCGCGCTCGCTGCCGCCGGGCTCACAAAGCACCGGTAGAAGCGGTAGCCGAGGCGCAGTCCCTCACGTGCTCGCGTGCCTGCGCTCAGCGCAGGCGCTTGGCCAACTCCGAGCGGGTGCCGTCCCAAATGATCTTCATCCCGGTGACCTGTCCGTTCGAGGCGCGGGCGAACTCGAAGTCTGTCGCGCTTTCGTTCATGAAGAACAGGTGGTCGGACGAAGCGTGCAGGTTGACCGTCGGCAATGGCATCGGTCCGAACGCGGCGATCCCCAAGCACTCGAGCAGATCGGGCTGGGCTGCGACCAGCACGACTGGA
>JAHWKC010000412.1 GCA_019348095.1 Pseudomonadota bacterium
GGCGGGCCGCTTCGAGGTCGGTGGCGACGACGTGGTGCTCCTCGTCCTCCCGCTCGCGCACATCTACTCGCTCAACGTCGGGCTCGGGACGTCGATCACCGTCGGTGCCACCATGGTGCTGCTCGAGCGCTTCGACCCGGCGGAGGCCCTCGAGGTCATCGCTCGCCACCGGGTCAGCGTCGTGCTGGGCGCACCGCCGATGTACGTCGCCTGGCTCGAGTCCGGCTTGCTGGAGGAGGCGGACACCTCGTCGGTGCGTCTGGCGGTGTCGGGCGCGGCGCCCCCACCGGCCATTTCGACGTCGGGGTCGAGGCTCGGCACGTCGGCCGCGGCCGAGCGCGGCGTGGCCCGCCCTGCGCCCACCGGCGGGCCCGCCGTGCACGCCAGCGCGAGCACCAGGGCGGCGAGCCGGGCGAGTGGCGCGAGGGCGGCCAGCTTCTGGAGGTGACGATCGTGGCGCGAGATCATGAGCGTCGGGATGCGCCGGCGGCGGACGGCACCCAGGTTACCCCAGACATGGAGCTGGAGCTCATCCGTGCGATACGCACCTCACACCTGCCGAAGAAGATCCCGTGCGCGTCCGCGCGGCCCTGCCGGTGCTGCTGGTCGTCGGTGCGCTCCTGTTCGCCGTGCTGCTGCTGCGCAGCCTGCCCGGGTGGCCGAGCCTGCCGTTCGGCGAGGAGGAGGTCGACCGCAGCACCCCGATCCGCACCGACACTCGGGCCCGGCTCGAGTACCAGGGCCTGACCGGCGTCGCGCAGGTGGGCCTGAGCGGCGGCGAGCCCGGCGCGGCGGCCCTCGTGCCCGGCCCGGGCCAGAATCTTCCGACCCTCTTCGCCGACCGCTCCGACTTCCAGGACCTGATCGAGAGCGCCCGCAACGTCGCCCGGCGCGCCGACGAGGTGCTGACCACCGTCGGCCAGGTCGTCGCCGACGACCTGCGCCCCGAAGGCGTGGCGGACCACCAGCCCGTCCCCGACCAGACGCCAGTTGCCCGGGGCCAGGCCGGTCACGCCGACCTCGGCCAGCGCCGCGTCGATGCCGTCACCGCGCAGGGCCCACACGGCGGCCTCGGTGGCGGTGAACACCGCGTCGGACAGGAACGTGCGGTTGGCCAGCACCTCCAGGACATGCTCGGCGGCAGCGGGTGGGGCCAGCAGGGCCAGCCGCTCGGCGTGGACGACCACCCAGAAGGTCGCAAGGGGAGCGCCGTGGACGTCCAGGACCATCGCGCCGCGCACCTCGCCGGGCTTCGCGTCGTCCAGCTTCTGGGTGGTGACGTCGTCGAGGTAGGCCACACGGTCAGCGCCGGTGACCTCGATCATCTGCAGGTCGTCGGGGACGAGCACCTCGACGCGGGCGTCGTAGGCGACCTCGAAGCGGGCGGCGGCCTCGCGCAGGGCGTCGCCGAGCGCCCCGGTCCCGACGACGCGGTCGTCACCGGTGGCGAACAGGTAGCGGCGCAGCTCGCGCTCCTGGTCGTGTGCGAGCCGGGACAGCGCCGGGTCGTCCGTGCGGCGCTCGACGAGCTGACGCTGGCGCGCATCTGGCCCGGCCTCGGCGACGACGTCGCGCAGCATGAGTCGAACGCGCGCTACACGGCCGCCGGTCATCGCCTGATGCTCGCCGCCCGCGCCGACCTCGAGCGCGGCGCGGCCGCGGACGCCGCCACCGCGCTGCGCGTGTTGCCGCCCAGGGCGCCATCGATCAGGCCAGGCGAGAACAGCGCGCGCTCCAGCAGCACCTGTGCGCGCAGCGGGCTTTCCGGGTCGACGTCGGCGTCCGCCGGTGCGGCGGGCATGGAACCGGCATCGCTCTTCTGGTTTTTCGTGCCTTCTTCGACGTCGGGACCTGTGTCGGTCGTGGAGGCGGCCTGCTCGGAAGCAGCCTGCTTGGAGGCAGCCTGCTCGGAAGCCGCCTGCTCGGCGCCGGCCTTTTCTTCTTCGCGGGCCTGATCCTTGCGCGGATCGTGCGGCACATCGTCGAGGCGGCGCTCGGCGCGCTGGAGGGCGGGCACGCCGTCACGTTCGCCTCGGGCATGGCGGCGGTCAGCGCGGTCGTGCTCGGCCGGCTGCGGCCGGGGGACCGGCTCGTCGCGCCGGGCGACGGCTACCCGGGCATCCGCAAGCTCGCCGCCGAGCGCCTCGAGCCCTCGGGCATCCGCGTGCAGCTCGTGCCGACGGACACCGCGGCGGTCGTCACCGCCGCCCGCGGCGCCGCGCTCGTCTGGGTCGAGACGCCGTCGAACCCGGGCCTCGACGTCGGCGACCTCGCGGCCATCGCAAGTGCCGTGCGCGCCGAGGGTGGGCTGCTCGGCGTCGACAACACCGTGGCGACGCCCCTCGGGCAGCGCCCCCTC
>JAHWKC010000413.1 GCA_019348095.1 Pseudomonadota bacterium
GAGGCGCGGGATGCCTGCCGCGCCATCGACGATGGTCGGCTCGAGCACCGGTGCCTGACGTCGGTCAGCCGGTTCGCCAGCGGCCGGCGCGACGTCGAAGCCGGCCGATGACTCCCTGATCAGCCGGGACTCGCGCGGCGTGCTCGCAACTCGAGCACCCGGGCGACCGCCTCCGCGGAGGGTGTGCGCAGCGAGGCCAGCCGGCAGCGCGAGCGGATGGTGGGCAGCAGGTCGACGGCGCTGGGCGCGCTGATCAGCAGCACGCCGCGCGGCGGGGGCTCCTCGATCGCCTTGAGCATCGCGTTGGCCGCGTCCTCGGTCAGCGGCGCCACCGTGAATGCATCGCCGGCGTAGACCACCAGGCCGACCTGGCCACCCTGGCGCGCCTCCAGCAAGCTGGCGATCTTGGCGCGCGCCTGCGCCAGCCGTGACGGCGGCAGGTCGCCGGCGAGCGAGGCACTCGACAGGTCCAGCGCGATCACCAGCGGCGTGCGGGTCTGCCATAACGGCTGCTCGATCTGCCGCCAGCTCGGACCGGCCAGTGCCAGCACCGCCAGCAGGTAGCCGAGCACCCCCAGCCACAGCGCGGTATTCCGGCGCGCTTCGACTCGGCCGTCGATCAGGTGCGGCAGCAGGTGCGGATCGACCGCCTGTCGCCACACGCTCGCGCGTCGCCGCCGCAGCTGCCACAGCCCGGCCAGCAGCGGCAGCGCGAGCAAGGCCCACAACCCGTGCGGACGCAGCAGGTGCAAGGTCGCACCGGCCTCGATCACCGCGTTCAGTGCGGTGCCGACACTCATGCGCGGCGCCTGCGCGGCAGCCCGAACGCGAACAGTGCCAGCAGCAGCGCCGCCGCGAGCGGCCACGGATAGCGCTCGATGCGCGGCCGCACCGTCTGGCCCGGCCGCTCGATCGGTTCGAGCCGGTCGATCTCGGCGTAGATGCCGGCCAGTTGCGCGGTGTCGCGCGCGCGGAAGAAGCGCCCACCGGTCCGGGCGGCGATCTCGCGCAGGCTGGCTTCGTCGATCTGGTCGCCACCGCCCGGCATCGGCAGCTGGAAGCCGAACACCGACATCGCACCATCGCCACCGAAGGCGATGGTATGCACCCGCACGTTGGCATCGCGCGCCAGCTCGGCGGCCTTGAGCGGATCGAGTGCGCCGGCGGTGTTGACCCCGTCGGTCAGCAGGATCAGCACGTGCTGCTTGTCGCGCGGCGGGCTTTCGGATGGCGGGCTCCCGGACGGCCGACGTTCGGACGCCCCGCGCCCGGAGGGTGCCCGCAGCTGGCCTTCGGACTGGTTGCGCAGGCGCTTGACCGCAAGCCCGATTGCGTCGCCGATCGCGGTCTCCTGGCCCGCCAGCCCGACCACGCTGTCATCGAGCTGCTCGCGCACCGACTGGCGATCCAGTGTCAGTGGTGCCAGCGCATAGGCGCGGCGGCCGAACACCAGCAGGCCGACACGGTCGCCGGCGCGGCGCTCGAGGAAGTCGGCGAGCACGGCCTTGGCCGCGGTCAGGCGATCCACCGGACGCCCCCCGAGCTGCATGTCGGGCTCGCCCATGCTGCCCGACAGATCCAGCGCGAGCATCAGGTCGCGGCCCACCTGAGGCGGCTGCACCGCCTCGCCCAGTTGCTGCGGGCGCGCCGCCGCCACGCACAGCAGCGCCCAGGCCAGCCACATCAGCAGCCCCGGGCCGACACCGCCAGCGCCGCGGCCCCCGGCCTGGGCCACCGCTCCGACCCGGTCGCCATAGGGCACCTTCAGCGCCGGTGAGCTCGAACGTGCAGCCGGCAGCAGCCACTGCGCCAGCAACGGCAGCGGCAAGGCCAGCAGCATCCAGGGCCAGGCGAACAGCCCGTCGATCCCGCCATCGGACCAGGCGAGCGGGTCGGTGGCGATGTCCCCGGCCCCTGCGGCAATGACCTTGCCGACACGCTGCCACCACTTGTCGTCATCGTCGTAGGCGAGCACGTCCGTGTCGCCGAAGCCGATGTGGTCACCGGACGCGCCCTGCACCGCACGGCGGAACGCGGCGCCCACGTCGAGGAAGCCGGCGTCGTCGGCCGCGTGGTCGTGGCCGCCCGCTGCGCCGGTGAGGACGGTCAGCGGGGACCGCTCGCGCCACGCCTGCTCCAGGGCGCTCCGCAGCACGTCGTCGGGCTGTGCGCCGGACACGCCGAAGCGGCGGTCGATCACGAAGAAGGGGACGCCGCTGATGCCGAAGGCGCGCGCCTGCTCCTCGTCCGCGCGCACCTCCGCGGCGTACCGGTCGCTGGCCAGCACCTCGGCGACCTCGTCGGCCGGGAGCCCGGCGTCGACGGCCAGCCGCTGCAGCTCCGTGGGATCACCGA
>JAHWKC010000414.1 GCA_019348095.1 Pseudomonadota bacterium
GGAACCGGTGCTCCTGCAGCACCGGTTCCTCGGAATCGACCGCGTGCCGCCAGTGCCGGATGGTCTCGTCGGCATCATCGGGATGGACGAACCGGGTCCAGCCCCAGCCCAGGATATGCTCCTGGCTCAACCCGGTGAACTCGCTCCATTGCGGGTTGAAGTAGTCGATGGTGCCGTCAGGCTTGGCGGTGAAGATCTTCTGCGGCATCGAGTCCAGCACGAAGCGCAGCCGCGTCTCGCTCTCGCGCAGACGGATCTGCGCCTCCTGGCGGTCGGTGACCTCCAGAAACAATGCGGCGAAGCGGCCCGGCTCCGGGCGGAACGCGTGCACCTCGTACCAGCGGTCGAGCGCGGCAACATGGCGCAGGAAGTTGGCCGGCTGACCGGTTGCCGCGACATTGGCGAACTCGGCGACCCATTCGGGCTCCACGCCGGGCACCACCTCGGTGAGCGTGCGGCCCTGTGCGAACTCACGCGACAGACCGGTGATCCGTTCCCAGGAGCCGTTCATTTCGAGGTAACGCCAGTCCACCGGGGTGCCAGCGCGATCGTGCACGATCTCGCCGAGCACGAAGCCCTCGTGCAGACGCTCGAAGATGCCGCGCCAGCGTGCCTCGCTCTCGGCCAGCGCGGCTTGGGCGTGCTTGCGTTCGGTGATGTCGCGCAGGTAGGCGGTGAACACCGGCGTGCCTTGCAGCGGAATGCGGGTGACGGTCAGCTCGACCGGGAACTCGCTGCCATCGGCGCGGAGGGCCGACAGCTCCAGGCGCTGGTCGATGATCGGGCCTTCGCCGGTCGCCAGGTAGTGCTCCACCCCTTTGCGATGCCGCTCGCGATAGGCCGGCGGGATGATTACCTCGCCCAGCGGCCGGCCCAGCACCTGCTCGCGCCGGTAGCCGAAGGTGCGCTCGGCGGCGGCATTGAATTCGATGATGGTGTCTTCATGGTCGGTGCTGATGATGCAGTCCAGTGCCGCCTCGAACATGGCGTTCCTGCGGTCATGCGCCTGTTTCAGGTTCTTCTCGGCCTCGCGGCGCTCGGTCACGTCACGGAAGATCAGCACCACGCCGAGCACCTCGCCGTGCTCGCCGTGGATCGGTGCGGCACTGTCGTCGATCGGCCGCTCCAGCCCGTCGCGGGTGATCAGCAGCGTGTGGTTGGCCAGCCCGACGATCACGCCTTCGCGCAGCGCGCGCGTGGCCGGGCTCTCGACCGGCTGGCGCTCGTCCTCGCCGATGATCCGGAACACCTCCTCCAGCGGCCGCCCGGTGGCCTCGTCGCTGTCCCACCCGGTCAGCGCCTCGGCCACCGCGTTGAGGTAGGAAACGCGCCCGCGGGTATCGGTGGTGATCACCGCATCACCGATGCTGGCCAGGGTCACCCGCAGCCGCTCGCGGCTGGCCCACAGCTCGCGCTCGCCGCGCAAGATGCCGCGGCTCACCACCACACCGGTCGCCCCCGCGAGCAGCACCCCGATCCCCAGCAGGACCAGAGAAAAAGTCGCGATGGTGCGCAGGTCCGAAAGCGCCACCTGCCGGCGCTGGTTGTAGGCCTCCAACGCCTCGGCCTGGACCTCCTCGTCCAGCAGTTGCTCCAGCGCTACGCGGCGTGCGTAGAACTCGGTCGAGATCGCCGGTCGCACCGCCTCGCCAGCGCCCTCGGCATCGAGCAGCTCCTGGCCCAGTGCCCGTAACCGTGCCCACGATGGCTCCAGCCGCGCAGCCAGCGCGCGCTGCCGGTCGGTGCCGGCATAGCGACGGTAGTCCTGCAGCTGCCGTTCGATCCCGGCAGCCCCGCGTGCCGCATCCTGCCGCGCCCGCGGGTCCCGGTTCTGGGCGTACTCACGGACCGCCAGCGAATATCCCAGCGTGTTGACTTCCAGTCGGCGCGCGGCGGCGCTGAGGTTGCGCGCCTGGCTGATCCCGTCGATCTGCGTCTCGATGGACAATGAACGGGAGAGGATCGCCAGGCCCAGCAACGCCAGTAGGCCGGTCAACGTGCCGAAACCGAGCCACAGCCGCCTGGAGGTTTTGCTGCCGGTCGGCCGCCACGGCCAGCGCTGCCGAGTCACCGTCCCTGCCCCGGATGCGGCGCAGCGACCGACGCTCGGCCTGCCCGTACAAGGGCTTCGCCCGGTACTTCGACGTCAAGGTCGGCGACCGTTGGCGGGAGGGGCTGGCCTGGACCTACCCGGCGCCCTTCCGGGAGGTCGACCCGGTGCGGGGACTGGTGGCGTTCTGGAACGAGAAGGTGGACCTCGTCGTCGACGGCGAGTTGCTGGAGCGGCCCAAGAGCCTCTTCAGTTGAGGGGCGACCGCAGCCGCCGGCGGACGCGGCGCCACCACATGAA
>JAHWKC010000415.1 GCA_019348095.1 Pseudomonadota bacterium
CGTCGGGGCACCTGGTCATCGTCGGGGCGCTGATCCACGAGTGGACCGGGCGCACGGTGGACCCCGACGCCGGCTTGCAGATGAACCTGGCGCTGCACGTGGGAACGCTGTTTTCGATTCTCTGGGTCTATCGCCGCGATCTGCTGGCGCTCGTCAACCGGCCGCGGGTGTGTCTGGCGATCGCGGTGGCGACGCTGATCGGCATGGCGTTCCGGATGTACGACCCCGACGGCATCCTCGGCGACAACCGCGACATCGGCATCAGCCTGGCGCTGCTGCCGCGCGACACCCCGGGGATCGACATCGGCCGTCGCCACTTCCCGCTGAACAGTCCGTTCCAGAACGGACCGCTGCAGGGCCGCGAGGTGTTCATCCCGTTGAGCCAGCTGATCGGCGGCGAAGCCTATGCCGGCAAGGGTTGGCAGATGCTGGTCGAGGTGCTGTCGATCGGCCGCTCGATCACCCTGCCCTCGACCGCCAGCGGCGGCGCCAAGCTGGCCGCGGTCGTGACCGGCGCCTATGCCCGGATCCGCAAGCAGTTCGGCCTGTCCATCGGTCGCTTCGAAGGGGTCGGGGAAGCGCTCGCGCGCATCGCCGGCAACGCCTACACGATCAGTGCGCTGGCCGAGTCGACCGCCGCGGCGGTGTCCCGGGGCGAGAACCCGGCGGTGCCCTCCACGATCGCCAAGTACCACTGCACCGAGCTGGGACGCGAGGTGGTCATCGACGCGATGGATATCCATGGCGGCAAGGGCATCATCCTGGGCCCGCGCAACTACCTTGGCCGTGCCTGGCAGGCGTGCCCGATCGGCATCACCGTGGAAGGCGCGAACATCATGACGCGCTCGCTGATGATCTTCGGCCAGGGCGCGATCCTGTGCCACCCGTGGGTGCTCAAGGAAATGAAGGCGGCGACCTTGCCGGACCCGGACGAACGTCTGCGTGAGTTCGACCGAAACCTGTTCGGCCACATCGGTTTCGCAATCTCCAACGCGTTCCGCGCGCTGTGGTTCGGACTGACCGGTGCCAGTCTGGGCCGGGCGCCCGGCGATGCCTACACGCGGCGCTTCTACCGCAAGCTCAACCGGTACTCCGCCGCGCTGGCGCTGTGCGCCGACACCTCGATGCTGCTGCTCGGTGGCAAGCTCAAGTTCAAGGAGTCGCTGTCTGGGCGGCTGGGCGACGTGCTCAGCCAGCTTTACATTGCCAGCGCCCTGCTCAAGCGTTACGAGGACCAGGGGCGCCCGGAATCGGATCGTCCGCTGCTCGCATGGGCGTTCCACAATGCGGTGCACAAGATCGAGATTGCATTCTCCGGGGCGCTGCGTAATTTCCCGATCCGGCCGGTGGGCTGGCTGCTTTGGGCGCTGATCTTCCCCTGGGGTCGCCGTGCGCAGGCGCCGAGCGACCGGCTGGGCCACCGGGCGGCGGCCTTGCTGATGTCGCCGAACGAAGCGCGCGACCGCCTTGCCGCCGGCGTGTTCATCACGCCCGGCGACAACAACCCGGCCGGCCGCATCGACAGCTACCTGCCTAAAGTCGTCCTGGCCGAGCCGGTGGAACGCAAGTTCCTGAAGGCGCTCAAGGGCGCCGAGATCGAAGCGATGGACTTTTCCGCGCAACTGGACGAAGGCGTGCGCCGAGGCTGGATCAGCGTCGAGGAGCGCCGGCAGCTGGAAGAACTGCGCGAGATCACCGTCGATGCGATCAGCGTCGACGACTTCGATGCCGCGGACCTGCGCTCGGCCGGCTACCGCCGCGGCCAGCACGAGGATCGTGCCGCGGCATGACGCCGTCACACGACCTGTCACTCAAAAAAATGGAAGCGGGCGGCCACCCGGTGCCGGGCGCGGCCATTCGTAGAGCCGAGCTTGCTCGGCTGCGGCATCTCCCGGAGCCGCGCCATGTCAGAACAGCCGAAAAAGCCCAGATCCGCCCGCGCAACAGGAATGTCCGGAGCACGCCCCGCCTCGGCTACCTGCCCGTTGCGTGCCCGACCCGCCCCGCACGCCGATCTTCGAGCGCGGACTCTTCCGGCCCGCCCTCCTCCGGCAAGTCACGCTGGGCGCGTATCACCCGCCATGCACTGAACGTCATCGCCAGCGCAATCCCGATGCCGCCGGCAAACACCACGGTCGAACCCAATAGCGCCAGCGCCTTGTGCAGCCAGACGAAGCTCAGGTCGCCGCCGCGATATACCACCGTGTCGATGACCGCCTTGGCCTTGTAGCGCGACTCGCGGTCGACCCGGGTATAGATCGTCTCGCGCGCCGGCTTGGACAGGGAGAACTCGCCCGCGCGCGTGGCCACCTGCACCATCGCCACGAACATCGGCAGCGGCGAGGCGGCC
>JAHWKC010000416.1 GCA_019348095.1 Pseudomonadota bacterium
CCCCGACTTCGTGATCGAGCGGCCCAAGGCCCGCGGTCTGGGGGATTTCTCGACCAACGCGGCAATGCTGCTGGCCAAGCCGGCGCGCAGCAATCCGCGCGCGATCGCGCAGGCGCTGGTCAAGGCGCTGCCGGCCAGTGCGGAGATTGCGCGCGTCGAGATCGCCGGGCCCGGGTTCGTCAACTTCCATATCGACGAGGCCGCCTGGCGGCGCCAGATCGGCAATGTCCTCGCGCAGGGCGAGGGCTACGGGCGCAACCAGTCCGGCCAGGGCCACCGCGCCGGGGTCGAATACATCTCGGCCAACCCGACCGGGCCGCTGCACGTCGGCGCCGGCCGCTGGGCCGCTGCCGGCGACGCGATGGCGAGCCTGCTCGAGGCCACCGGTTGGGAAGTGACGCGGGAGTACTACCTCAACGACGCCGGCAACCAGCTCGCGCTGTTCGGCGAGAGCGTCGCCGCCGCCGCCGGTCGGCGCCCCGCGCACGACGCCGCCGCCGGCGGCCGCGTGCGGGCTGGGGTCCACGGCACACGCGGCCAGCACCGCGACGGCAGGCGCGACGAACGTCGCGTCGACCAGCCGCAGCGTCGGCAGCCCGACTGCCGCGGTCATGCGCCGCAGCTGGCGGTTGCGGCCTTCGCTGATGGTCACTGCCAGCCACGCATCGGGCACGGTCTTGCGGAAACGCACCGGCGGCTCCCGCGGCCACAGTGCCGGTGGCTCGATGTGCTCCACCTTCGCCGGCCGGGTCGGGCCGTCCTTGAGTACCGGTCCGCGTCGCAGCGCATCGAGTTGGCCGGCTTGCGGCGCGCCTTCGACCTGCACCCAGTAGCGCTTGGGCTGCTTGTGGCGCGGGTCGGTCAGCCGATGCGCGAGCGCGCCGTCGTCAGTCAGCAGCAACAGCCCCTCGCTGTCGAAGTCCAGCCGGCCGGCCGGATACACCCGCGGCGGCAGGCCGAACCCGGCCAGCGTCGGCCGCGCCTGCCCGGCGCCAGCCGCGGCAGGCCGCGCATCGGTGAACTGGCACAACACGCCGTACGGCTTGTTCAACGCGATCAGCATCCGTCGGCGCGGCGGTTCTCACGCCGCACCCCGGCCGCGGCCAACGCATAGCAGGCGCCCATGCCGAGCGGGATCAGCAGGTTGCTGCGCCAAGGCCACGCCCACTGCAACAGGGTTGCCACCAGCACCGTCGCGAGACCGAGCGCGAAATAGCTCGGTGAACGGTACAGCCATCCGTAGGGCAGGAAGTGCGCGCCCAGCACCACCGCCAGGGCAAAGGCGATCAGCTCGATGCGCAGCAGGAAGATCGCCACCAGCAACGGCCAGGCGAGGAACTGCGACAACGTCATGGCCACCATCAGCCCGCCGAAGCCGTGATCGCGGGCGAACAGCTTTCCGCCGAACCCGCAGTTGAGCGCCCAGCCCAACGGATAGACCAGCAGGGTCGCCAGCATGAAGAACAGCGCCAGCGGCTCCGGCTCCAACCCCGCCCAGGCGGTGACCGCGGCCATGCCGAACCAGTACAGGCTGGCCGCTACGGTCATGCCCAACCCGCGCCGGGTGACGCGCGCCAGGTCCAGGCGCGTGGCGACCAGGCGCGGATCGGAGGCCAGTCGCGAGGGCGCGGTGGAGGCCATCGGCGCGCGGCCGGTCAGCCGCGCGGCTTGACGAAACGCAGGGTCATGCGGTCGCTTTCACCGATCGCCTGGTACTTGGCCGCATCGGCCGCCTCATGCCGGTTGCCCGGCGGCAGCATCCACACGCCGTCCGGATGATCCTTGGTGTCGCGGGGATTGGCGTTGATTTCGCTGCGTGCGTCCAGGCTGAAGCCAGCCGCCTCGGCCAGTGCGATCACCTGGTCCTGACCGACGTAGCCGGACCGGTCGCCGGCCGCGACGTCGCCGGCGGCGCGATGCTCGACCACGCCCAGCGTGCCACCGGGCTTGAGCACATCGAAGAAGGCCTGGAACATCGCCTCGGCCTGTCCGCTGCTGCGCCAGTTGTGGACGTTGCGGAACGTCAGCACCACGTCCGCGGAGCCCGCCGCGCCCAGTTGGGGCTTGGCGGGATCGAAAGCGACGACGCGGGCGCGGTCGTACTGCGCTGGCGCCTGGGCGAACTTCTCTTCCAGGCCGGTCTTGCTCCTGAGCGAGTAGTCGCGGCGACCGTCGGGCAGGGCCTGCGGGTCGACGACGGCCGCGATGTACTGACCGCTGTCGCGCAGGTAAGGCGCAAGGATTTCGGAGTACCAGCCGGCGCCCGGTGTGACCTCGACCACCGTGTGTTGAGATTCCACGCCGAAGAACATGAGCGTCTCGAGCGGATGGCGATGAGCATCGCGCG
>JAHWKC010000417.1 GCA_019348095.1 Pseudomonadota bacterium
AGTCGAAGGACGTCATCCACTCGTTCTGGGCGCCCCGCCTGAACGGCACCCGCGACGTCGTGCCCGGCCGCGTCCACACGTGGTCGCTCGAGGCCGACGAGCCCGGCGTCTACTCCGGGCAGTGCAAGGAGTTCTGCGGCACGTCGCACGCCAACATGCTGCTCAAGGTGGTGGCGCACGACCCGGTGGGCTGGGCCGACTGGGTCACCGGCATCATTCCCAGCAACGCGATCGCCGCCGCGGCGGAGAGCGCGATGCTGCCGCTGGTGGTGTTTGCGCTGTTCTTCGGTTTCGCCCTAACCCGGATCGGGGCCGCTCGCCGCACCTTGGTGGTGGAGTTCTTCCAGGGCATCAGCGAGGCGATGATCGTGATCGTGCGCTGGGTGCTGTGGGCCGCGCCGGTGGGCGTGTTCGCGCTGATCCTCTCGGTCTGCGCACGCTCGGGCCTGAGCATGCTGAGCGCGCTGGGCCTCTACATCGCGCTGCAATGCCTGCTGTACCTGGCGGTGACCGCGGCGATGCTGCTGGTCGCCGCGACCTGGGGCGGCGAGCCGATCCGGCGTTTCGCGGTGGCGATCGTGCCGGCCCAGGTGGTCGCCGCGAGCACCCAGTCGTCGCTGGCATCGCTGCCGGCCATGCTGGAGTCGGCCAACCGCCGGCTCGGGTATTCGCCGCAGGTCACCGCGCTGGTGTTGCCGATGGCGGTCACGCTGTTTCGCATCACCAGCCCGGTGCAATACATCAGCGCCGCCGCGTTCATTGCCTGGGCCTACGGCATCGAGCTGGGCGCAGCGCAGTTGGCAGCCGGCGCGGCGCTGGCGGTGGTGGTGAGCCTGGGCTCGGTCGGGTTGCCGGGCCAGGTCAGCTTCATGGCGACCAACCTGCCGGTCGCGCAAGCGATGGGGCTGCCGGTCGCCCCGCTGGGGCTGCTGCTGGCGGTGGACACCATCCCGGACGTGTTCGCGACCCTGGGCAACGTCACCGCCGATTTGACCGCAACCAGTGTGGTGGCAAGGCGCGCGCCGCATTCAGCAGCGCCAGCGACGGATTGAATGAACAGGGCGGGTCCCGACCCGCGATCACCGCGGCTGATGCCCAGTGGAGGATGCGGCCCACCACCCGCACCGACGGAACCGGCGGCGGCCCAGGACCCGACCTGCGTCACGCTGCTGGCAATTCGCCACGATCGGCAATTTCGCCGCGGCTGCCGGCCCCGGGCGCGCGGTGGCCCGGACGCAAGCGAGTGGTGGCGCGGCGGCGGCCGCAGGCATTGCCCGGACCGCCGCGCGAAAAGCCCGTCTCGCTTTGGCGGCGTGTGCCGAAGGTCACTTGACGCTGTCGCGTGCCGCCAGCAGAGTCGGCCCGGGTCGAATTTTCTCCTTATTCTGCGCGCCGGCACCGTCAACGATGGTGGGAAGCGCCGCGGGCCGTACCGGTGGAGCATCACGATGGATAGACGACAGTTCCTCACGATCAGCAGCGTCGGCTTCGCCGGCCTGATGCTTCCGGCCTGGGGCCGCGTGGTCGCAGCCGAAGCGCTGCCCGAGACGCTCGACGTGGCGATGAAGAAGTCGCTGGCCGACACCGCTTTGCAGGCCGCCACCGACGCCGGCGCGACCTATGGCGATGCGCGCATCGGCCGCTACCTGCGCCAGTTCGTGATCACCCGCGAGGACAAGGTCCAGAACGTGGTCAACACCGAGTCGACCGGCATCGGCATCCGCGTGCTCGCGGGCGGCGCCTGGGGTTTTGCCGCGACCAACGACCTCAGCGCCCAGGGCGTGGCCGACGCCGCGCGCCAGGCGACCGCGATCGCCAAGGCCAACGCCAAGACCCAGACCGCACCGGTGCAACTGGCCAAGGTGGCCGGCGTCGGCGAGGTGTCGTGGAAGACACCCATCGCCAAGAACGCGATGGAAGTGCCGATCAAGCACAAGGCCGACCTGCTGCTGGGGGTCAATGCCGACGCGATGGCGGCCGGCGCCGACTTCGTCAATTCGATGCTGTTCCTGGTCAACGAGCAGAAGTACTTCGCCTCCACCGACGGCTCCTACATCGACCAGGACGTGCACCGCATCTGGGCGCCGATGACGGTCACCGCGATCGACAAGGCCAGCGGCAAGTTCCGCACCCGCGAAGGGCTTTCCGCGCCGATGGGCATGGGCTTTGAGTACCTCGATGGCGGCGCGTCCGAAAAGGTCGTCTCGCCCAACGGCGTGGTCAACTACCGCAGCGCCTACGACATGCGCGAGGACGCGATTGCCGCAGCCAGACAGGCGCGCGAGAAGCTCAAGGCGCCCTCGATCAAACCGGGCAAGTACGACCTGGTGCTGGACCCCTCGCA
>JAHWKC010000418.1 GCA_019348095.1 Pseudomonadota bacterium
ACGAATACCGGTTCGTGCCCGAAGGTCCCGAGGCGACAGACGCCGAAGCCGCGGCGGCGCTGGAGGCGGCGAGAGGCGCGACCTGCGACTATTTCGTCGCCAGCGGATCGCTGCCGCGCGGGATCCCCGACGATTTTTACGTCAAACTCCGCAATGCCGTTTGCGAGCGCGGCGCCCGCTTCGTTCTGGACACGTCGGGCGCGGCGCTTCGCGCTGCGCTGGACGCGTTCGGCCAGTTTCGGCAGCTGTCCCGGATCCAGTTCGCGCCGTGCGAGCAGGTCGCCCGACAGGGCCATCGTTGCCAGGGGCGACCGCAGGTCGTGCCCCAGCACGGCCAGGAACAGCTCCCTCGATTGGGTGGCCGCATCCGAATACGCGGTGATCGACTCCGCCAGCGCCTGGTCGATCGCCTCGTCGAGCAGCGGCTCGCGGCAGAGGATGACGCCGGCCGCGTGCACGCCCCACTGCCGCTTGAGGCCCTCGAGGCCGCGCGCGGTGTCGACCACCTGCTTGGCGTCCGGGTCGCTCTCGTACAGCGACCGGAACTCGCCCGCCTCGGCGAACCGCTTGTGGCCCGGGTCGAACACCCCCGCGAGCGGGATGTCCTTGCCCATGACCGCCGGCGGCAGCGCCTTCGAGATCTTGTCGCCGGTGGCGTACGGGAAGCCGAGCACGCGCGCGGCGTCCTTCACCGCGGCCTTCGCCTTGATCGTCCCGTAGGTGATGATCTGGCTGACGCGCTCCTCGCCGTACTTCTCGGTGGCGTAGCGGATCATGTCGCCGCGCCGGCGCTCGTCGAAGTCGAGGTCGATGTCGGGCATCGAGATGCGCTCGGGGTTGAGGAAACGCTCGAGCAGCAGCTTGTGCTTGATCGGGTCGAGGTCTGTGATTCTGAGCGCGTAGGCCACCAGCGAGCCGGCGGCCGAGCCGACCCGTCAACTGCTTTACCATGTCGCCCACAGCGACGGCGGCCATCCGGCGCTGGACGATCTGCGCCAGACCTTCGACCTCAGTGTGCAGGCGCCGAGTGAATCGGAGATCGAGCACGCCCGCGGCAGCCTCAGCGGCCGCAACCGCGCACTGCTCGACACCGTCTCGGCGGCGATCAAGGAAGACCTGCTACGGGTCAAGGACGCGCTGGACCTGTACCTGCGCACCCACCAGACCGACATCGGCGAGTTGCGTCCGCAGGTCGAGGCGCTGGACCGGGTCGGCGACACCCTCGGGATGATGGGGCTGGGCATCGCACGTGGCGTGGTGCAGCAACAGCGTGATGCGATGTACGAGATCGTCTCCGGCCAGCGCGCCGCCGACGAAAACGCGCTGCTCGATGTGGCCGGCGCCCTGCTTTACGTCGACGCCTCGCTCGATGACCAGGTCTCGCGCCTGGGCCTGCCCGAGGACAAGGCCGACGAGGACCTGCTGGCCGGCGAATCGCGCAAGGTGCTGGAAGTGGTCGTGCGCGAGGCGATCGCCAACTTCGGCGACGCGCGCCAGTCGTTCGTGGCATTCGTGGAGACCAACTGGGACCACGCCGAGCTGACCGACGTGCCGCGCCTGCTCGACGAGGTCGGCGGCGCGTTGCGCATCATCGAGCTGCCGCAACCGGCCGAGTACCTGGCCGGCATCAAGCGCTACGCCGAGGTCGAGCTGATCGCCCGCAAGCGCGTGCCCAATGGACAGCAGCTCGACACCATCGCCGACGCGCTGGCCAGTATCGAGTACTACCTCGAGGCGGTGCGCGAGCAGCGGCCGAACCGCGCCCGCATCCTCGACATCGCCCGCCAAAGCCTGGAGTCGCTGGGCTACTGGCCGGTGCCCGACACCGCTGGCGAGAGCCACGAGCCGGTTGCGGAGATCCCACGCGGCAGCGATTTCGCCGCGCCCGAGCCGCTGGCGCAAGCGGCGGCGGGCGGCAGCCCGTCCGACAGCGAGCCGGTGCCGCCGCTGCCGCTCTCGCGCACCAGGGCGAAGGTGGAGTACGTCGCGCCGCGGTCGATGGGCTCGTTGATGCAGGCGCTGCGCGCACCGGCCGGGAGCCGCTCGAACACGGTGCGTACGCCAGTGCGCAGCCAGTCCGACGCGCGGTGCCAGCTGGCCGAGTGGTTCGTCACGACCTGCTCGCGCTGCACCCGGTCGTAGTAGGCGTTGTGGACGATGCCGTGCCGCCCGGGACCGACGCCGGTCAGCGCGCTGGTGTGGTTGACCAGCGTGACGCTCGGGAACTCGGCGACCGCCCCACCGCGCAAAGCGCAGCCGCGTGCGAGCAGGCGTGCGACGTTCGGCAGGCTGCCGTCCGCTGCGAGGGCGAGCAGGTCGGCGGAGGGCGCGCCGTCCCAGA
>JAHWKC010000419.1 GCA_019348095.1 Pseudomonadota bacterium
CCTACCCGGCGCCCTGATGGCAGCATGCGTGGCGGCTATGGCTAGCACGCTGGGCTTGTAGGCGGATCGCAGCGTGGACGTATCGCTGTCCGCCTGGTTCATTATCCTGTTGGCGGCCCTGGCCGCCAATTTGCCTTTTTTGAACGAGCGCTTCCTCGCCTTTCTTCCTCTCTCAAGTGAGACTAAGCCGATCTGGATGCGATTGATAGAGCTCGCCCTGCTTTACCTGTTGGTCGGCATCGTCGCCGCAGTCCTTGCCTGGGATCCGAACGCCAAGGTGCTGGAACTGGTCAGCCACGCGTGGGCCGGGTTCGGCGCAGCCTTTGGGCCGCTGATCATCCTGGCGCTGACGTGGCGGCGAATGACCGGCAGCGGAGCGGTCGCAGGCCTGGTGGTCGGTGCGGCCACCGTGGTGGGCTGGATACTGCTGGGCTGGAATGAGAGCTTCATGGGCGGACCGGGCATCTACGAGATCATCCCGGGCTTCGCCGCCGCGTGGGCCGCCATCTATTTCGTCAGCCTGGCGGCTAAGGACAGGGTCGAGTTCCGGGCACTGCCGGAGGCCGCGTGACGCGGTAAGAAATCGTACGATCACGCGACGGGGTGTCGGCTGCCGCGAACCCCGCCTTTCTACACCGGAGAAACCCGTTGCGAACGACACTGCTCTGCCTGGCGCTATGCGCCGGTCTTTCGCTCAGCTGCGCGGCTTATGCGCAGACCGCACCTGTGGCCAGCGCGTGCGAGTCGTCGGCAACGGGCGACCTGCGCGTGCACCGGCTGACAAGCCGGATCTTCGGCAACGAGCGCAACATCCGTGTGCTCCTGCCCGCCGGCTATGACGATCCCGCCAACCAGGACCGCCGCTACCCGGTCCTGTACATGCTCGACGGCCAGAACGTGTTCGACGCCTGCCTGAGCGAGGTCAGCAAACACGAATGGGGGCTCGATGAAGCGGTGCAGCAGCTGGTCGCGGACAGGAAGATTCCGCCGCTGATCGCGGTGGGCGTCGATCACGCGGGGAAGGACCGGGGGCACGAGTACCTGCCGTACAAGGATTTCGATGACGCCGATATGGCCGAGCCTGCGGGCAAGCAGTTCCCCGATTTCATGACACAAGAAGTCATGCCGCTGGTGGATGGCCGCTACCGCACGCTGGCCGGACGGCCCAACACCGGCATCGGCGGTTCGTCGTACGGCGGCGTCGCCAGTCTTTACGCGCTGCTCGCCAAGCCCAACACGTTCGGCTATGGCCTGATCGAAAGCCCGGTGCTGGCCGTCGGCATGGGCCAGCTGGTGCGCGATACCAGTCCGCTCATCGCCATGCCCGAAAAGGTGTTCTTGGCCTTCGGCGGCAAGGAAGCGGGCGACCCCGCCGTCAGCGAGCGATTGATTGACCTGGTCCGCCTGGTCGAGACGAATTTCCGCGCCGCCGGCTTCGATGAATCGAATTTCCGCGTGGTCGTGGAAGCCGACGCCATGCACACCGAGGCGGCTTGGGAAAAGCGGCTGCCCGGCGCGCTGACCTTCCTGTTTGGTGAATGGAAGCCTCAGCCAGCGCGCTGAAGATCGGAGATCAAGCAAGGCGGCTGCCGGAGGACACTTCACTCGCGCCTGCTTGCCGGGTGCCCGGTCGCCCGATTTTCCTGCATCACCCGCAGTTGAAGTTGTGCCCGCCCGGAACCACACGCCGTTTACGAACAGGGGCGCAGGCTCGGCGGCATGGAAATGCGACTTCATCAGCGCAGCGATCCGCACTGGAATCTGACGCCGCCGACGAACTGGCCCCGGCTGCTGCGGCGTGCCGCTGTGTCGGGAACGGCGGCGGGCGTCGCGTCGGGCGTGACGTTCGCGATGCTTGCGCGCCGCCGCACGGGCCATCTGGCCAGCGGCCCCAATGCGACCAGCCATGTGCTGTGGGGCGAATCGGCTGCTCGCCATCACGAGGCCGACCTGCGCCACACCGGGGTGGGCATGGTCATCCACCACGCCAGCACCGTGTTCTGGGCGATCGGGTTCGAGTGGCTGCTGGCACGGCGCCGACCGCCCCCGCCGCTGGTAGCGGCGGCGACCGTCGCGACCGCGGCCTACGTGGTCGACTACCACATGGTGCCCAAGCGGCTTACACCGGGTTTCGAGTTGCACCTGTCGCGGCAAGCGATGGGCGGCGTCTATGTGGCGCTCGCGGCGGGGCTGGCCGTGGGGATTTTCTGAGGCCGTTGTGCACGCATTGGTTGCGAAACGGGAACGACGCGGCCCGCAGCGTCCCGCACGGCGCAAGACGATGGGCCGTCCTGCGCCGGCGCGTCCGGCTGTCAGGCCGGAGCATCGGGTTCAA
>JAHWKC010000041.1 GCA_019348095.1 Pseudomonadota bacterium
TGCCCCACGTACAGGCCGCGCAGCAGGCGAGTTTCCAGTCACAGCGCCGCAGGCGCGACTCTCTACCGCTCCTCAGCGGCTGCCGCCGACCGAGCCACCGCTGCCCGCACTGGCCCACTGCGCTTCGGCACGGGCGGCGTACATCGTGCCCGGCGGCGGCTGCTGAGTGAAATAGGTATTGACCCCGTCCAGCAGCGCGCGCGCCACGGTCTTCTGGAAGGCGGGGTCGATCAGCCGCTTTTCCTCTTCCGGGTTGGACAGGAACGCGGTCTCCACCAGCATCGCCGGCATGTCGGAGGTGCGCAGCACCGCGAAATTGGCATGTTCGATCTGCGGCTTGTGGTTGTTGCCAATGCGCTTGAGCCCGGCCAGCACGTGCGCGGCGGCGTCCTCGGAGGCTTTCATGTGGCCGCTCTGGGTAAGGTCGAGCAGCACCGAGGCCAGCGTGTTGTTGGTCTTGGCCAGGCTGACGCCGCCGATCAGGTCGGCCGCATTCTCCTTGTCGGCCAGCCAGCGCGCCCGCTGCGAGGAGGCCCCGCGCAGCGACAGCACGTAGACCGACGAACCCTTGGCCTTGCGGTTCTCGGCGGCGTCGGCGTGGATCGAGACGAACAGGTCGGCCTTGGCCGCACGCGCCAGTTGCGCGCGCTTGTTCAAGGGGATGAAAACATCGGTGTCGCGGGTCAGGTAGGCCTTGAGCCCGGGTGTCGCGTCGACCTGGCGCGCCAGTTCGCGCGCGATCGCCAGGGTGATGTCCTTCTCGCGCTTGCCGGCCTGGCCGATCGCGCCCGGGTCCTGGCCGCCGTGGCCGGCGTCGATGGCGATGATCAGCGGCCGCATGCCGCGCCCGCGCATCACCTGCTGCAGGGTCTTGCCGGCGCCGGTACCGGGCTGGCCAGTGACCATGCCGGCGCGCGTGTCGGCGGGGGCCGCAGCCGGCACCGCGGTCTGCACGCCGCTGGAGGCGGCATTGGAGTCGACGGCAACGTTGCGCGAAGCGCGCGCCGCCAGCTCGGTGATCAGCCGCGTGGTCGCCGCAGCCGATGCCGCCGCCTGCTGGGCGGCAGTAGGATCTTGCTGCGCCGGCCTCGAGGCAGCAACGCCGGTGCCGGGCGCCGTCGGCGGCGCTTGCGCGGGGGCGACCCGCTCGGCTGCGCCGTCGCCGTCGTCAGGCCACTCCAGCACCAGCTTGGGGCCGGATGCGCCCTGCTCGATCCGCGGCTGCAGCACCGCGATGCGCTGGCTCAGGTCGAACACCACGCGCGTGGTCCCCGGCGTCGGCTGGCCGGTGCGGACCGACTGGACCACGCCGCTGCCGGCCGGGATGCGAACGCCGCGGGCGAGCGAGGATTCAGGGAGATCGATCACCAGGCGGTGGGGATCGCTCAGGCGGATGACATTGAATTGAACCGAGCGGTCCAATGCGATTTCCGCACGCGTGCCGGTGGCGCCGCTGCTGAGCTCCAGAGCGGTGATCTGACCGGCGTGGGCGAGATTCCAGGTCAGCGCTGAAAGCAGCGCCAAGCCGAGCAGCAGTCTTTGGACAGTGGCGCCTTTGGCTCGCATGGTCCGTAGTCAAGCACCGGATCAGACGGATTGCAAGCATCTTTTCCTTTGTAATCCGTGACCTGCCGTGACTTTCTGCAAAATCGTTCAGGAACCGCCCGCAAACGGCCCTGTCGCGCTGCACGCCGCTGCCCAAGCGACCCCTACTTCGGACAGCGGTTCCAGTCGGACCCGCCGCCCCTGGCGCTCAACGGCCAGATGCACGATCAGATCCGCGGGCGGCAGCGCTGCAGCGCCGCGTTCGGGCCATTCGATCAGCCACAGCACGGCTTCGTCGCCGTCCAGCCCGAGGAACTCCAGCTCGCCGGCATCACCGATGCGGTACAGGTCCAGATGCCACGCCTCGCCGCCGGCCGGTAGTGGGTAGCGTTCGACCAGGGTGTAGGTCGGGCTGCGGATCGCGCCCGTCACTCCCAGCGCACGCAGCAAGGCACGGGCGAGGGTCGACTTGCCTGCGCCGAGATCGCCTCGCAGGTGCATGACGGCATGTGCCGGTCGCGTCCGCGCCAGCCGTGCGCCAAGCGCGTCGGTGGCGGCAGCATCGGACAACCAGTAGGCGCTCATGCCGGTGCGTCCGGGTTCGCGCAGTGGCGCAGCCACGGCATCAGATCGCCGGACAGCAGGCCGCGCATGCCGCCGTCGGCCGCGGCGCGGTCGCCGGCGACCGCATGCAGCAGGGCGCCGACGCTGGCGGCATCGAACGCGGCCAGGCCCTGCGCGCGCAACGCCGCAATCACGCCGGTCAGCACGTCGCCCATGCCCGCCACCGCCATGCCGGGATTGCCCGCGGCGATCAGCCGGGACATCCGATCCGGAGCGGCGATGATGCTGCCGGCGCCCTTGAGCACGACCACGCAGCCGTAGCGCTGGCACAGCGCGTGCGCCGCGGCGAAGCGGTCTGCCTGCACGCCGGCGGTGTTGGAGCCGAGCAGGCGTGCGGCTTCGCCGGGGTGCGGCGTCAGGATGGTATCGGGCGCGAGCACTCGCGGGGATTGCGCCAGCAGATTGAGTGCATCGGCATCGAGCACCAGCGGCTTGTCCGCCTGCAAGGCCTGCGACCACAGGTCCTGGCCCCAGCATCCCTGGCCGAGGCCCGGCCCCAGCGCGATCACGTCGCTGCCGCCTGTCAGCGGGCCCAGGACATCCGCCGGGTGATCATCGACACCGTGCACCATCGCCTCGGGCCGACGCGCCAGCAGCGCGGCGACGTGCGCGCTGCGCGTGACCACCTCGACCAGTCCGGCGCCGCTGCGCAGCGCCGCTTCCGCAGCCAGCATTATCGCGCCGCCGTGACCAAGGCTCCCGCCGACGCAGAGCACGCGGCCATTCGCGCCCTTGTGGCTGTCGCGCAGCCGGCGCGGCAGGCTGTGGGCCAGCTGTTGCGCGGTCCAGCACTCGGCGCTGCCGGCATTGGCGGTGAACTGGTCCGGGGCCAGATCGAGATCCGCCACTGCCAGGCTGCCGGTGCAGTCGAGCGCTGCGCCGGTGCGCAAACCCGCCTTGGCCGCGATGAACTCCAGGGTATGTTCCGCGCACACCGCTGCACCCGGGCGCGCGCCCGATCGTGCATCGACGCCGCTGGGCGCATCGAGCGCGAGCACCGGCGCGTGCTGCCGGTTGATCGCCTCGATCAGCCGCGCGGCGTTTTCATCCGCGGGGCGCGACAGGCCGATGCCGAACAGCGCGTCGACCAGCAGATCGGTGGCCGGCAGCGCATCGCCGAATTCCGAGACGTCGCCGCCCGCCGCCTGATACTCGGCACAGGCGCGTTCAGCCAGCGCGCCGCGCGGCGCATGCTGCGGCAGCCGCAGCACGTTCACCGATCGCCCGGCCGCGCGCGCATGACCGGCCAGCAGGTAGCCGTCGCCGCCGTTGTTGCCGGGCCCACAGACCACCAGGATGCGCAGCGCCCTCGGCCAGAGCCGCAAGGCCTCGTGCCATGCCGCCAGGCCGGCACGGCGCATCAGCTCGTATCGATCTCCCAGACGCTGCGCCGCGCGCGCCTCGATCGCGCGCAGGGCATGGACATCGAACAGGGTCACGGCCTCGGGCATCGCGCGATTCTATACTTGCAGCATCGTGAGCCCGTCTTCCGCACCCGCCACCAGCGTCGATCGCGCACCCGAGCAGAGCGCGGATTATTTCGCGCTTGCGCAGCGCATCCGCACGCTTGCGCGCGAGTTCGGGTTCCAGCGCTGCGGCATCACCGGCATCGAGCTCGGCGACGACGAGGACCACCTGCGCGACTGGCTTGCGCAGGGACTGTACGGATCGATGGACTGGATGGCGCGGCACGGGTCGATGCGCGCGCGGCCGCAGGAACTGATCCCCGGCACGTTGCGGGTGATCTCGGTCGGGCTGGACTACGGCCGCAACGATGACGAGGCCGCCTGGCAGACCCTGGCCGAGGGCGAGCGCGCCTACGTCGCCCGGTACGCACTCGGCCGCGATTACCACAAGCTGATGCGGCAGCGCCTGCAGCGCCTCGCCGATCGCATCGCCGAACTCGTCGGGCCCTTTGGCCACCGCGTGTTCGTCGATTCCGCGCCGGTGCTGGAACGCGCACTCGCACGCAACGCCGGACTGGGCTGGATCGGCAAGCACACCTGCCTGATCGACAAGGATGACGGGTCGTGGTTTTTCCTCGGCGAGATCTACCTCGACCTGCCACTGCCGGTAGACGTGCCGGCCACCGCGCACTGCGGCAGCTGCAACCGATGTATCGACGTCTGCCCGACCCGGGCGATCACCGCACCGCACCGGCTCGATGCGCGGCGCTGCATCTCCTACCTGACCATCGAGCACGAGGGCTCGATCCCCGAAGAACTCCGCGCGCCGATCGGCAACCGCATCTTCGGCTGCGACGACTGCCAACTGGTCTGCCCGTGGAACAAGTTCGCCAAGCGCACCGACGAGCCGGATTTCCGCGCCCGCAACGACCTGGATCGCGCCACGCTGGCGGAGCTGTTCGCATGGAGCCAGGCCGAGTTCCTGCAGCGCACCGAAGGCTCGGCGATCCGGCGCAGCGGCCATGCGCGCTGGCTGCGCAACATCGCGGTGGCGCTGGGCAATGCGCCGACCACACCGGAGGTCGTCGCCGCGCTGGAATCACGGCGCGATTGCGACGATGCGGTCGTGCGCGAACATGTCGCATGGGCGCTGCAACGCCACCGCGCGAACCGCCCCTTGTAGGAGCGGCTTCAGCCGCGAGCCCTTGCCTTCCTCGGATGGGACCGCAAAGGCATTAGACGCGGATCAACGCGGAAACAGCGGATAAAGGCAGACCGAAACACGGGCTTTTCTCGCCCTTTTTCCGCCTTTTTGGCTCTGATCCGCGTCAGAAGATTTTGAACCGAATCGCCGCCGATCGCGGCTGAAGCCGCTCCTACTGGTTAGGACAGAAGGCATTCGACGCGGATCAACGCGGAAAGAGCGAATGCAAGCAATTAGAACAGGAGCTTTTGTTCGTTCCTATCCGCCTTTTTTAGCTCTGATCCGCGTCAAAAGCTCTTTGCTTACGACCGCTGGCGCAACTGCGCAACCAGTTCGCGCGTGACCGGATCGGCGGCTTCGCCTTCGCCGGACAGGACCGGCAGCAAGCGCCCGGCAACCTGCTTGCCGAGCTCGACGCCGAACTGGTCGAACGGATTGATGCCCCAGATGCATGCCTGGATGAACACGCTGTGCTCGTACATCGCCAGCAGTGCACCGAGCGCGCGCGCATCCAGCGCGTCGAGCAGCCACAGCGTGCTCGGGCGATTGCCGGCGTAGGCGCGGTGGGGGTCCTCGTTGTGCTCGCCATTGGCAAGCGCCTCGGCCTGGGCCAACAGGTTGGCCAGCAACACGCGCTGGTTCTCGCCGTAGGGGGCGTCGCTGCGCATCGTGCCGATCAGGTCCATCGGCACGATCTGCGTGCCCTGGTGCAGCGCCTGGAAAAAGCTGTGCTGGGTGTCGGTGCCCACCCCGCCCCACCACACCGGCACCGTGTCGGTGCCGACCGGCGCGGCATCGTGCCGCACCGATTTCCCGAGGCTTTCCATCACCAGTTGCTGCAGGTAGCTCGGCAGCAGCCTGAGGCGCTCGTCGTAGGGCACGACCGCGTGACTCGCCAGGCCGAGCGCATTGCGGTTCCACACCGCGGTGAGTGCGTGCCAGGCGGCCAGGTTTTCGCGCAACGGCGCCTGCAGGACGTGGGCGTCCATTTCCGCAGCGCCGGCAAGCAACGCCTCGAACCGGTCCATGCCCAGCGCCAGCGCGATCGGGAATCCCACCGCCGACCACAGCGAATAGCGGCCGCCGACCCAGTCCCACATCGGCAGGACGCGCTCGGGCGGAATCGCGAACGCCGCGCGCGCGCGTTCGCCATTGGCGGTGATCGCGAACAGGCGGGTGTCATCATGCAGCCAGTCGCGCAGGATCGCGCCGTTGAGCAGCGTCTCCTGGGTGCCGAAGCTCTTGGAGATCAGCAGGACCGCGGTGCGCCCGCGATCGAGTCCGGCAAGCAGGCGCTGCGCCGCGGCGCCATCGACATTGGACAGAAAGTGAACCCGGAAGCGGTCTGGCGCCGGGCCCGAGAGGGCATCGACCACCAAACGCGGACCGAGGTCGGAGCCGCCGATGCCGATGCTGACCACATCGGTGACCTCGCTGTCGGCGAGTTCGGCGTGCAGCGCGGCCATCCGCTCCCGTGCGGCGCTGGCCTGCGCATGCGCTTGGCGCGCGGCGGGGGCCGTCGACAGATCGCCGCGCAGTGCGGTGTGCAGGGCCGCACGCTGCTCGGTGGAATTGACCTGCTCGCCATCGAACAGCGCACGCATCCGGCCGGCGACGTCCGCCGCCTCGGCGGCCGCGAAAAGCGCATCGAGCACCGTGCGGTCGTAGCGCTGCCGCGCAAAACTGGCGTAAAGCGGACCGACCCGCAGCGCGAAGTCCTGCGCGCGGGCCGGATCGGCCTGGATCAACCCGGCAATCGAGGCGCCCTCCAACCGCGCGGCGTGCGCGCCGATAACCGCGTTGAACTGCGTCGTCATGCCGGTCCGATCATCTGGGCTGAACCCCGCGGTTTCGATCAGGCCGCCTGGGCCGGAATGGAATGGTTGGTATGGGTCAGCCGGTTGTCGCGATCGACATAGACCAGGGTCGGCTTGAACTTGGCCGCTTCGGCCTCGTCGCAGGCGCCATAGGCGCAGATGATCACCAGATCGCCCGGCTGCGCCAGGTGCGCGGCCGCGCCGTTGACCGAAATCACGCCGCTGCCTTCCTCGCCCCGGATGGCGTAGGTCACGAAACGCTGGCCATTGTTGATGTTGAAGATGTGCACCTGCTCGTATTCGCGGATCCCGGAGATGTCGAGCAGGCGGCTGTCGATCGCGCACGAGCCTTCGTAGTGGAGCTCGGCGTGGGTCACGGTGGCGCGGTGGATCTTGGCCTTGAGCAGGTTCAATTGCATGAGTTCGGCTCCGTCCGCAGGCGCGCGGGCGTCGAGGAAAATCGAAGTCTAGCAGCGGATGGCGCGCTGCAACATAACGGAGACCTGAGCGAGAATCGAGCCGAGCTCGCTCGGCTGCGCGATTGATGTGCCGCCGAGCCTGCTGGGCTGCGCATAGGCCGTGCAAGACCTGCAGCCGAACAAGCTCGGCTCTACCGCAGCGCGGTCAGACGCTGAACTCGAGGTTGTCGATCAGCCGGGTGCGTCCCAGGCGGGCGGCGATCAGCGCGACCCGGCCGCCCTCCTCCCCGGGCGTCCCGCGCATCTCGCCCAGATCGGGGCGGCGCAGTGCGGCGTAGTCGACCTGGAACCCGGCGGCGGCCAGGCGCTGGGCGGCCTCGGCCTCGATCGCCGCGGGTGCCCTGCCCTGCCTGGCCGCATCGCGCATGGCTTCAAGCGTGCGCCGGATCTCCGCCGCGCGCGGGCGCTCTTGCGCCGAGAGATACTGGTTGCGCGAACTCATCGCCAGGCCATCGGCTTCGCGCAAGGTCTCGCCCGCCAGCAACTCCAGCGGGAATGCCAGGTCGTGCGCCAGATAACGGACCACCGCAAGCTGCTGGTAGTCCTTGCGCCCGAATACCGCCACGTCCGGTTGCACCTGGTTGAACAGGCGCACGACCACCGTCGCCACGCCATCGAAATGCCCGGGACGATGCGCACCCTCCAGCACCCCGGTGACGCCCGGTACGCGCACCTGCACGGTCGCCGCGGGACCGAAGGGGTACATCGTCTCGACCGTCGGCAACCAGAGCAGGTCGCAGCCGGCTGCCTGCAGTCCATCGGCATCGGCCTGGAGAGTGCGTGGATAACGCGCGTAATCCTCGTCCGGACCGAACTGGGTCGGATTCACGAACACGCTGGCAACCACGCGATCGGCGCGCGCGCGGGCCAGCGCGATCAGGGAATGATGGCCGGCATGCAGGTTGCCCATGGTCGGCACGAACCCGACCCGCAGCCCGGCGCGCTTCCATTCAATGATGCGTGCACGCAGCTCGGCCAGTTCGGTGACGGTCTCGATCATTGAGGATTCTTCAAAAAAAGCTTCTGACGCGGATCAGAGCAAAAAAGGCGGATAAAGCTCTATGGAATAGAGTGCTTTATCCGCGTCTTCTATCCGCGTTGATCCGCGTCAATTAGCTTTGCGCTTCAGGCATAGGAATGGGTGGCGTCGGGAAACCGACCTTCGCGGACCGCCGCGGCGAATGCCTGCACCGCGCCGGCCACCGAGCCGCCCTCGGCCAGGAACTCCTTGACGAACTTGGGCCGGCGGTGGCCGCTGTCGAGGCCGAGTAGATCGTGCAGCACCAAAACCTGCCCGTCGCATTGCGGACCGGCGCCGATGCCGATTGTCGGGATGCCCACTTCGGCGGTGATCGCTGCGGCCAGCGGGGTTGGCACGCACTCGAGCACCAGCATCGCCGCGCCGGCCTCGGCCACCGCACGGGCATCGGCGCGCACCTGTTCGGCCGCGGCGTCATCGCGCCCCTGGACCTTGTAGCCGCCCAGTCGCAGCACCGACTGCGGGGTCAGGCCCAGGTGCGCGCAGACCGGGATCTCGCGCTCGACCAGATAGCCGATGACCTCGAGCTTGTGTCCCGCGCCTTCCAGCTTGACCATTGCCGCGCCGGCCTGCAGCAGCGTGGTCGAGGCGTCCAGTGCGCGCTGCGGGTCTGCGTCGGACTGGAACGGCAGGTCGGCGACCAGCAGGCTGCGCGACAACCCGCGCGCCACGCATCGGGTGTGGTAAGCCATGTCCGCCACGGTGACCGGCAGCGTGCTGGCCTGGCCCTGCACCACCATGCCCAGCGAGTCCCCGACCAGCACCAGGTCGACGCCGCTGGCCTCGAGCACGCGCGCAAAGCCGGCGTCGTAGCAGGTCAGCATGACCAGCTTGCGGCCCTCGCGCTTGGCCTCGGCCAGCGCCGGCACCGTCCACGGCTTGTCGGTGGGGGTCGAGGCGTACATGCGACTAGCCTAGCGCCTGTATGCCGTCGGTCGCCATCGCCGCGAGTGATCGGCAGGCCGGGCCGACGCCGGGGATGTGCGTGTCGGGGGCGATCTCGACCAACGGCAACAGCACGAACGCTCGCTCGTGAAGGTGCGGATGCGGCACGCGCAAGCCAGGCTGATCGATCACCGCATCGCCATACAGCAGCAGGTCCAGATCAAGTGTGCGCGGCCCCCAGCGATCGCTGCCGTCGCTGCGCCGGTCGCGTCCGGCCAGGCGTTCGATGTCCAGCAGGGCCTCAAGCAGCGCGGGCGCGGGCAGTGCGGTCTGGATCATCGCCACCGCGTTGATGAAATCCGGCTGCGCCGTGACACCCCAGGCCGGGGTGCGATACAGCCGGGATGTTTTCAGCAGCTGGCTCGCCGGTAGCGCCTGGAGCGATGCGAAAGCCGCGCGCACGCGGCCCGCGGGGTCGCCGAGGTTGGCACCAAGGCCGATGAAGCAGATGCAGGGCCGGGCCGGAGCAGCGACCACGGCTTGCTCACTCGGCCGCGGCGGGATTGCGACGGCGCCGGCGACGCTTGCGTGGCGCTTCGTCGCTCTCGACATCGTCCTGCGCCTGCGCGTCGAGCTGGGCCGCCAGCGCATCCCCCGGCTGGGCCTGCGCCTCGCGCCAGAACTCCACGTCGGCGGCATGCTCGTCGGATGCCGACAGGCGCAGCGCCAGGAAATCGAACGCGGCGCGGAAACGCGGATGCGCCAGCAGGCGGAACACACGCTTGCGCTGGCGTTGCGAGAAGCGCGACTGCAGCAGCCAGATCTCCTGCATCGGCAGCGAGAACCGCCGCGGCAGCGCGACCGTGCCGAGCTGGTGCAGGGTGACCCGATCGGCAGCGCGGCGCTGCGCTTCGACCGTGTGCATGCCCTGCGCCTGCAGCCCCATCAGGGCGCGGCAGTAGGCCGGCCACAGCAGCAGCGCGAACAGGAAGGCCGGCGACACCGGCTCGTCATTGGCGACGCGGTGATCGGTCCCGCGCAGGCCTTCGATCAGCATCCGCCGCAGCGCGCCGCTGCGGTTGGACTTCAGTGCGGCGGCACTTTCGGGCAACAGCGTCTGCAGCAGGCCATGTCGCTCAAGGCGCAGGAAGCTTTCGACTGCGTGCCCGGACAGGAACAGCTTCAGGCATTCCTCGAACAACCGCGCCGGCGCGGCTTCGCTCAGCAGCGGCGCCAGCTGCGGGATCGGCGCGGCCGTGGCCGCCTCGATCTCGAAGTCGAGTTTGGCCGCCAGCCGGACCGCCCGCAGCATCCGCACCGGGTCTTCGCGGTAGCGTGTTTCCGGGTCGCCGATCAGCCGCATCAGGCGGTTCTGCACGTCCTCGAAGCCGCCGGTGTAGTCGCGCACCGAGAAGTCCTCGATCGCGTAATACAACGCGTTGGCGGTGAAGTCGCGACGGATCGCGTCCTCCTCGATGGTCCCGTAGACGTTGTCGCGCAGCAGCCGCCCGCCCTCGTGCAGCTCACGGTCGCCACTGCCGTCATCGACATTGGCGCGGAAGGTGGCGACCTCGATGATCTCGCGCCCGAACACCACGTGTGCCAGGCGGAAGCGTCGCCCGATCAGGCGGCAGTTGCGGAACAGCTGCTTGACCTGCTCCGGGGTGGCGTCGGTGGCGACGTCGAAGTCCTTGGGGTGCCCGCCGACGAGGATGTCGCGCACCGCCCCGCCGACCAGGTAGGCACCGAAGCCGCCATCGCGCAGCCGGTAGAGCACGCGCAGCGCGCTCGAGCTGATGTCCTTGCGCGAGACGTTGTGCCCGTCGCGCGGAATGAGCCGGAGCATGGGATGGGCGGGATCGTTGTCGGTCGGCATCGAGCGGGCTTCGCCGCCGTTGGGAAAGTTTTCAGTCAAGTTCGATTCGGTCGTCCTAAGCCGTTGCCGGCGGCAACAGCGGCGCATATACTAGCAGGCCGCGCTTCGTTGAGAGTTGAGCGCGGACCCTGCTCCCTTCGTCTAGAGGCCTAGGACGTGGCCCTCTCAAGGCTAAAACACGAGTTCGAATCTCGTAGGGAGCGCCAATTTTTCGTAGTCGGCCGCAAGGACGACGCTTCGGGACCCGCGCAGCGATGCGCGGGTTTCGTCGCTCTGGGGCGGTGAGTCGGCCGCGTTGCGGCCTGGGAACCGGCGCTGCGCGCCTGTAAACGGCAAGTGGTAACAGCAAGAACGTACGCTGTTGCTGCATCTTCCTGTTTACAGCCGGCGCAGCCGGCGACTCACAGCGAGCGCTCACAGGCGCATAGCGCCGGCTCACGCGAGCCAGTCCCGGCGCAGATGGCCCGCAGCCGCTAAACTACCCGCAGCAACGCAACCGAGCCCAGCAATGCCCTTCGTCGTCACCGAGAACTGCATCAAGTGCAAGTACACCGACTGCGTCGAGGTGTGCCCGGTCGACTGTTTCCACGAGGGTCCCAATTTCCTGGTGATCGATCCGGACGAGTGCATCGACTGCACCTTGTGCGAGCCGGAATGCCCGATCAACGCGATCTACCCCGAGGACGACGTGCCCGCCGGGCAGGAAGCATTCGTCGCGCTCAACGCCGAGCTCGCGAAGGCCTGGCCGGTGCTCACCACCCGCAAGGACGGCGCACCCGATGCCAAGGAATGGGAAGACAAGCCAGGCAAGCTGGGACTGCTCGAACGCTAAGGCGGCGCCGCTTTTGTAGGAGCGGCTTCAGCCGCGAACCGATTGCGATGACTAGTGCTTGTGGAAGAGCTCGCGGCTGAAGCCGCTCCTACAGGCGGAGAGGAAAAAAAACGGGCGCCGAGCGCCCGTTTTTCGTTGCGCGCCATTGCTGCGATCAGTTGCCGCCGATCGCCGCCTGCAGTGCCGCGAGCAGGCGCGCCGGTGCGTCGCCGGTGGCGGGCTGGCCGCGCGGATCCAGGGCCGACACGCGAACGCCGGCTTCGGCCTCGGTGACGCGCACCAGGAAATTGCCGCCCTGGTAATTCACGTCGAATACGCCGAGCAACTCCGCGCGGCTGGCCACCTCGACACCGTCGATGCCACCCAGCGCTTCGCCGACCCGGTTGAAGACTTCCTCGCGACTGCCGGGCATGGTGAAGCCGGTGCCGGCCGATGCGCCCGCGTCTGTACTGGCACCCACTCGTGCAGGCTGCGATGCGGCGGTTGGGGGCCTCGGTGCCGGCGCGGCCTGGCCCGAGGCCGTCACCGAGCTGGGCGATGCCATGGCGGCGCCAGACCGCGGCAGGTCCAGGTCCGGCGGCACTTCCAGCGGGCGGCTCTCCGGGTTCTGCGCGTACAGCCCATTGCCCTTGCGGAACCAACTGCAGCCGGAGGTGGCGACCAGACCGGCCAGCAGCAGGCCGGT
>JAHWKC010000420.1 GCA_019348095.1 Pseudomonadota bacterium
TCGGCGTGGTCTGGTGGCTGCTGGCGCTGCTGTGGCTGCGCTTCCCGCGCTTCGCGCGCGACCATGCGACCCATGCACGCGCAATCAAGCTCGCCGCCGGCACCCTCAGCGTGATCCCGGCCTGGTGTGCGCTGGCCTGGCTGCACGCCGAGGTGCCGCATGCCGAGCTGGCCAATGGCCACTATTGGCTGCTGGCCGCGCTGGTGGTGGTCTGGGCGGCCGACACCGGGGCCTACTTCGCCGGGCGCAGGTTCGGTAAGCGCAAGCTGGCGCCGGCGATCAGCCCCAACAAGACGGTCGAAGGCCTGCTCGGTGGCCTGGCGGCAGCGGTCGTGGCCGGCGTCCTGCTCGGCCTGCTGGCCGGCGCGGAGCTTGCGCAGTTGACGGCCGTGGCCGTGGTCGCGCTGGTGGCCGGGTTGTTCTCGGTGATCGGTGACCTGCTGGAGAGCCTGCTCAAGCGGCACGCCGGGGTGAAGGACTCCGGGCACCTGATTCCCGGCCACGGCGGCATCCTCGACCGCATCGACGGCCTGCTCGCGGCATTGCCGGCATTCGCACTCGGCAAGGCCGTGCTGGGCTTCTGAACATGTCCACGGGCAATCTGCGCCAGGTCGCGGTGCTTGGCGCCACCGGGTCGATCGGCACCTCCGCGCTGGACGTGATCGCGCGCCATCCGGCGCGACTGCGCGCGAGCGTGCTTGCGGCCGGGCGTAATGTAGGCGCGCTGATCGAGCTGTGCCGCCGCCACCGGCCATGCCATGCGGTGATCGCCGATGCGTCGGCTTTCAGCGCGCTGCGCGATGGCCTGCTTGCGGCCAGTCTGGACACGCAGCCGCACGCTGGGGGCGACGCCCTGGAGGCACTGGTCGCCGGTGACGCCTGTGACACCGTGGTCGCCGCGATCGTCGGCGCCGCCGGGCTGAGCTCGACGCTTGCCGCCGCGCGCGCCGGAAAGCGCCTGCTGCTGGCCAACAAGGAGTCGCTGGTGCTGGCCGGCGAACTGCTGATGGCGGCCGCGCGCGACGGCGGCGCGACCATCGTGCCGATCGACAGCGAGCACAACGCGATCTTTCAATGTCTGCCGGCTGCGCAAGCGCAGGCTGCGGAAGGAATGGCGGCGCCGGCGCACCGCGGGCTGGCGCGCATCACCCTGACCGCCTCGGGCGGCCCGTTCCGCGGCCGCCGCCGCGCCGAGCTGGCCGACGTCACCCCCGAGCAGGCCGTTGCCCATCCGAAGTGGTCGATGGGGCCGAAGATCTCGGTCGATTCGGCCACGCTGATGAACAAGGGCCTGGAGGTGATCGAGGCCCATCACCTGTTCGGGCTGGAGCGCGACCGCATCGGCGTGCTGGTGCACCCGCAGAGCCTGGTGCACTCGCTGGTCGAGTTCGTCGACGGCTCCACCCTCGCCCAGCTGGGCCTGCCCGACATGCGCACCGCGCTGGCAGTGGGCTTCGGCTGGCCCGAGCGGCTCGCGTCCGGCGTGGGCGGGCTCGACCTGCTCGCCGAGGGCGGCCGCCTGGATTTCGAGCCGCCCGACCTGGAGGCCTTCCCGTGCCTGCGGCTGGCATTCGAGGCGCTGGCCGCCGGCGGCACCGTGCCGGCCATGCTCAATGCGGCCAATGAAGTCGCGGTTTCAGCGTTTCTTCAGCGCCGCATAGGCTTTCTGGCCATTCCTGACCTGCTTGAAACCACCCTGAGCGCCCTGGCCGCCGCTCCGGCCGATTCGCTGGCCGGCCTGCAGGAGGCCGATGCGCGTGCGCGCCGTCACGCTGAACAGCTGGTGGCACGGGCAGGCCAGTCCACCAGCCGGTCCGCGGGCGCGCCCGGATAAGGAACCCCTTGGCCGATATGATTGTCCTTCCATTGAACAGACCTGCAGCGGGCAAAACTCATGGGTGAGCTTCTCGGCTCGATCTGGTGGCTCATCGTCAGCCTCGGCGTGCTGGTCACGTTTCACGAATACGGCCACTTCTGGGTCGCGCGGCGGTGCGGGGTCAAGGTGCTGCGGTTCTCGGTCGGGTTCGGCCGGCCGCTGTGGCTGCGGCGCGGGCGCCACGGCACCGAGTACGTGATCGCCGCGATCCCGCTCGGCGGCTACGTCAAGTTCCAGGGCGACGCCAATGTGGCGAGCCTGCCGGTGGACAGCGAGGCCCCGGGCCAGCCGGGTGATTTCCATACCAGTTCGGTGGCCCGGCGGGCGGCCATCGTGGTGGCCGGTCCGATGGCCAATTTCGTGCTCGCGGTCGTCATCTTCGCGGCGTCGTTTGCCATCGTGGGAACGCCGGTCAGCCCTCCGGTGGTCGAAGAGGTGCGGCCCGACAGCGCCGCGGA
>JAHWKC010000421.1 GCA_019348095.1 Pseudomonadota bacterium
CAGGAAACCAGGGAGACCGATCACTGCCACGACATCACGGTGTTTCCGGAGAACAACATCGCGGCCGGGGCCTGCTCGGGCAACGGCATCCTGTTCGACATCACCGATCCGATGAAGCCCACGCGCATCGACGCGGTCATCGATACCGGCTTTGCCTACTGGCATTCGGCGACCTTCAACAACGACGGCACCAAGGTGATCTTCACCGACGAATGGGGCGGCGGTTCGCGGCCGCGCTGCCGGGCGTCCGATCCGCTCAACTACGGTGCGGACGCCATCTACGACATCGTCGACGGCAAGCTGGTGTTCCGCAGCTACTTCAAGATCCCGTCGCCGCAAACGGTGACCGAGAACTGCGTGGCGCATAACGGTTCGGTCCTGCCGATTCCGGGCCGCGACGTGTTCATCCAGGCCTGGTACCAGGGCGGGCTGTCGGTGATCGATTTCACCGATTCGGCCAACCCGTTCGAGATCGCGTTCTTCGATCGCGGCCCGATCA
Organism: Pseudomonadota bacterium; assembly: GCA_019348095.1. Classification (GTDB taxonomy): domain Bacteria; phylum Pseudomonadota; class Gammaproteobacteria; order Xanthomonadales; family Xanthomonadaceae; genus Novilysobacter_A. The sequence continues at coordinate 500 of JAHWKC010000421.1, forward strand.
GCACCGAGGAATTGATCACCGGCGGCTTCTGGTCGGCGTATTACTACGATGGGCGCATCTACGGCTCGGAAATCACCCGCGGGCTGGACGTGCTGGCGCTGGAGCCCAGCGAGTTCATCACGACCCATGAAATTTCCGCAGCCGCGCTGGCCGTCGACGACGAGGTATTCAACCCGCAGCAGCAGTTCGCGATGACGTGGCCCAACGCGCCGGTCGTTGCGGCGGCTTACGTCGACCAGCTTTCGCGCAGCGGCACGCTCGAAGCCGGCCTGGAGTCCGAGCTGCGCGCGGCCCTGGACGCTGCCCAGACCGCGCTGGACCAGCCGGCGTCGGCCGTGGACAAGGGCGCACTGGCCCGTCGTCTGGATGCGCTGTCCAGTGTGGTAATGAGGGCCTCCGATGCCAGAGGACGCACCTCCAAGCGCCAGGTGGCGCTGTCGGCGCTGCTGACGGATTTCGCGGCGCGGTTGCGATAACCAGGCCAACTGCCGCGCGGAAGATGCGGCGGCATGCTCAGGGTTCGGTCGGGGTGACGTCACCCCGAACCTTCCAGCGCCCCTGCCCTCCCCTCATTGCCAGCACGCAGATCCTCTACCAGTCCCCGGTAGGCCGCCGCTTGCGCCGCGGCGGGCTGCCGGAGTACCCACGCCGGGTGCACCGTCGCCATCGCCCGCACGCCATTGCCCAGCGTGTGCCATGCGCCCCGCTGCCCGGTCAGGCGGAATCCCGCGCCAAACACAGCCGCGGCCGCGGTGGCGCCCAGGCAGACGATCGCATCGGGACGCACGGTACCGATCTCGCGCTGCAGCCACGCGTGGCACGCGTGGACGTGGCCCGCGTCCGGCCGCTGGTGCAGGCGTACCTTGCCGCGCTGCTGGAACCGGAAATGCTTGACCGCATTGGTCAGGTACACCGCCGCGCGGTCGATGCCCGCGTCCGCGAACGCGCGATCCAGCAAGGCGCCCGCCGGGCCCACGAACGGCCGGCCAGTAAGGTCCTCGGCGTCGCCGGGCTGTTCACCGATGAACATCAGGCGCGCGTCCTCCGGCCCTTCGCCCCACACCGTCTGCGTGGCCGGCTCCCATAACGGGCATTGGCGGCAGTCCGCCGCCAATGCCCGCGCTGCCGCCAGGCCGCCGTCTTCTTGGGGTACCGCCTCGATGCGTCGCTGGGGGATCCGACGACGCGGGGCCTGCGGTTCGCGCTCGGCCATGTCACGCACCCGGCCGCCGGCGTCGCGCACCGAGAACGACGCGGCGTCCTCCCGCAGGACCGAGGCGTTGAGGTTGCAGCTCAGCGTGCGCTCGCCGGTGCCGAGGAAGGCGCCCGCGTCGACCAGCTCGCCGCGCTCGGTGCGGACCTGCACGGTGTACGGCCGTCCGTCGGCCAGTCCGGCGGCGACGAGCTTGATCTCGACGCCCCAGGTGTGCGCGACCAGGTTCGCGGTGGCGTCGACACCCCGGTCGGCCTGCACCGCGACCGCCTCCATCGGCACCTCCGGCGCGTCCTCGGTCAGGGCGCCGGCGGTGACCAGCCCGGCGAGCAGGACGGCCACGGACGCGGCAGCGGCCACCAGCCCCTGCAGGCGCTGCGCGCGCCGTCGCTCGCGCGACACCCGGGCGAGCACCAGGTCGGCGACACCGCCCGGCGGTCCGGCCAGGGCGGACTCGGCGTCCAGGTCGCCCAGCCTTCGGGCGACGCCCGTCAGGGCGGCCAGCTCCTCGCGGCACCCCGCGCAGGTGCGCAGGTGCCGGTCGAGCTGCTCCTGCTCGCGGCTGGTCAGCAGGCCGAGAGCCGCAGGGCCGAGCAGGGGGACCAC
>JAHWKC010000422.1 GCA_019348095.1 Pseudomonadota bacterium
GGGGGCGCGGTGGGAACCATCCGGACGGCGGCCTCGGCGGATGCACGTGCCTTGGCGGCGGTGCACGTCCGCGCGTGGCAGCGTGCGTACCGCGGTGGCCTGATGCCCGACACCTACCTCGACGGCCTGTCGATCGACGAACGCGCCCGGACGTGGACCGATGCGCTCGACCGGCCCGCGCCCGATGGCGTCGTGCGCCTGGTGGCCGAGGACGACGACGGCGCCCTGGTGGGGTTCATCGTCGTCGGTCCGACCCGTGGCGAGGTCGGACGGGGCGCCTCCAGCCGCGGCGATGCCGTCGAGGTGGGCGAGGTCCACGCCCTCAACGTCGATCCGGCGGCGTGGGGTGCAGGTCACGGGCGCGCGCTGCTCGACGCGGGGGTCGCCGTGCTGGCCGACGCCGCCAAGTACGACGCGTCCTGTGCATCCAGCGGGGCGGCCAAGCGGGACTCGCTGAAGAGCGGCGGCATTGGTAGCACCGGCGGCATGGGCATCTGCCATTCCTATACGCCGGACGGCCGTTGCGTGTCGCTGCTGAAGATACTGCTGACCAACTTCTGCATCTTCGACTGCGTGTACTGCGTCAACCGCGTGTCCAGCAATGTGCGGCGCGCGCGCTTCAGCACCGATGAGGTGGTCCGGCTCACGCTGGATTTCTACCGTCGCAACTACATTGAGGGACTGTTCCTCTCCAGCGGCATCATCCGCAGCGGCGATTACACCATGGAGCAGCTGGTGGAGGTGGCGCGCAGCCTGCGCGAGGACCACCGGTTCGGCGGTTACATCCACCTCAAGACCATCCCCGATGCCGCACCGGAGCTGCTGGCCGCCGCGGGCAAGTACGCGGACCGGCTCAGCATCAACGTCGAGCTGCCGACCCAGGCCGGGCTGGACGCTTTGGCCCCGGAGAAGAACCTGCAGAAGATCCGCGGCGCGATGGGCGAAGTGCGCTGGCGGATCGAGGACGGCAAGGCCGCGCGCAAGGCCGTGCGTCGGGGCTCGGCGAAGCCGCCGCGGTTCGCGCCGGCCGGGCAGAGCACGCAGATGATCATCGGTGCCGATGCGGCGGACGACCGCAGCGTGCTGCAGTCAAGCGCCAACCTCTACGGCAACTACCAGCTCCGGCGCGTGTACTACTCGGCGTTCAGTCCGATCCCGGATGCCTCTCCACGGCTGCCGCTGGTGGCACCTCCGCTGGCCCGCGAACACCGCCTGTACCAGGCCGACTGGCTGCTGCGCTTCTACGGGTTCGATGTCGACGAGATCGCGCCGGCGGGCACGGGCACCGGGATGCTGGACCTGGACATCGATCCCAAGCTGGCGTGGGCCCTGCGCCACCCGGAGCGGTTCCCAGTGGACGTCAACCAGGCCCCGCGCGAGATGCTGCTGCGCGTCCCCGGGCTGGGCACGCGCAACGTCGTGCGGATCGTGCAGTCGCGTCGCAGTGGCGGCCTGCGGGTGGCCGACCTGGCCCGCCTGCGCGCGCCGATGGCCAAGGTGCTTCCATTCGTGCAGCTGCTCGACCACCACCCCGGCCGCCACCTCGACGACCCGGTTCGTCTGCGTGCGCGCCTTGCGCCACCGCCACGGCAGGCCGGGCTGTTCGGCTGAAGGGCGTGGGCATGCATCTCGCCGTGGTCGACCCGGGGTGGAGCCTGCAAGCCTGGCGTGAGCGGGCCCGGGCGGCGTTCACCGCCGGCGTGGCGCCGGAACACCTGCAATGGGACAGCGACGCCCAGCTGGGCCTGGCGCTGGCTTCGCCCTTGCCGGAGGTATCGGAGGCAGGCAGCGCCGTCACCGTTCCCGCGGCACTGCTCGAGCTTGCCGGGGCGGTGGTGTGTCATCGCGATCCGGGACGACACGCCCTGTTGTATCGACTGCTGTGGCGCGTGGCGCAGGGCGAACGGCGCCTGCTGGAGCGCGCTACCGACCCGGACGTGGTTACGGCCACTGCCCTGGGCGGTGCGGTCCGGCGCGACAGCCACAAGATGAAGGCCTTCGTGCGGTTCCGGGTGCTGCAGCCCCATAACGAAGGCGCCGCGGCGGAGCCGGTGTATGTCGCCTGGTTCGAGCCGGCCCACCCGGTCGTCGCACTGACGGCGCCCTTCTTCGTCCGCCGCTTCCCGGGCATGCGGTGGTCGATCCTCACGCCCGACCGGTGCGCCCACTGGGATCGCACGCAGCTTCACCTCACGCCGGGCACCGGCCGGTCGGAGGCCCCGGACGGGGACGCGCTCGAGAGCCTCTGGCGCGCGTACTACGCCAACACCTTCAACCCGGCGCGCCTGCGCGTGCGCATGATGCAGTCCGAGATG
>JAHWKC010000423.1 GCA_019348095.1 Pseudomonadota bacterium
CGACCGTCTGGTCCAGCGCCGCCAGGAACATCCCCAGGAGCAGGCCGGACAGGACCGTCATGATCTGCCGGTGGGTCAGCTGCACCGGGGCGGTCGTCGTCATGCGCGGTCCCGAGGGGCGAGGGCGACAAGGACGTCGTCGACGATCCGTGCAGCCAGGTCCGGGCCGGGCAGTGGGTCGGTGCGGATGAGGTTCCGGTAGGCCATCGGCCCGACGAGCAGGTCGACCGCGTGGTCCAGGTCGAACGGTTTGGACAGGAACTCCTGCGCACCCCCGCGGAATGCACCGGCGGTGCTGGCGATGTCGGTGTAGGCGCTCATCACGATCACCGGCAGCTGCGGCGCGCGCGCCTTGAGCTTGTCCAGCAGCACCAGGCCGTCGTCGCCGGGCATGCGCACGTCGGTGAAGATCAGGTCGGGCGCGCCGCCCTCGCCCAGCGCGGCCAGCGCGTCGGCGGCGTTCTCGAAGGCCTCGATGGTGTAACCGGCCGCGCGCAGTGCCGCGCTCAGCACGAAGCGGATGCTGCGGTCGTCGTCGACGATCCAGATGCGGGCAGTGGTCATGCTGCGACCTCCGGCAGGTTACGACGTCGGCTTCCCGCCGTGCCGTTCATTGCGCCGCTTCCGCTTCGCCGCCCATCGGCAACAGCACCGTGAATACCGTATGCCCCGGGCGCGAGCGGTACGCCAGTGAGCCGCGGTGCTCGCGCGCCACCTGCTGCGCCAGCGCCAGGCCCAGGCCGCTGCCCTCGGCGCGACCCGACACCAGCGGCAGGAACAGGCGCTCGGCCAGTGCCTCGGGCACGCCGCGGCCGTCGTCGGCAATTTCCAGGCGCAACGCGATGGCATGGACTTCATCACCGATGCGCAGCGCATGCTCGGCGCGGGTGCGCAGGGTTACGCTGCCGGCACCGGCCTCGATCGCGTTTCGCACCAGGTTCCATACCGCCTGGACCAGCCGGTCCGGATCGCCGGGCAGTTCAGGCAGGCTCGGGTCGTAGTCGCGCACCAGCCGCACCGCCCAGCCGGCGTCGCTCTCGGCCAGGCGCAGCACGCGCTCGAGCACGGCATGGATATTCAGCGGCGCGTGCGCGCGCGGCGGCGATGGGCTCAGCAACTGGTCGAGCAGCGCGCTCAGCCGCGCGACCTCCTCGTCGATCAGGGTGACCAGCTCGCGGCCCTCGGCGTCGTCGACGCGCCGCGCCAGCAACTGCGCCGCGCCCTTGACCCCGGCCAGCGGATTACGCAGCTCATGCGCCAGGCCCTTCAGCGCGGCCGACAGCGCCGAGGGCAACAGCAGCGCCGGGTCCTCGCCGGGAAACTCGTCGACCGGGTGCACCTCCAGCAGGACGCCGCCGTCGGCGCGCCGGCTCAGCCACAGGTCGGCAAAACGGTCCTCGGCGTCGGGGTAGCGCAGGCGCGCGCGGCGCAGCCGCAGCGGCATGGCATCAAAGGCCAGCCGTGCCAGCGCCGCGGCGAAGCGGCCATCGCCGTCGAGCGTGGCCAGCGCGGTGCCGCGCAGCCGCCGCACTCCGACCCCGAGCCAGCGCGCGAACGCCTGGTTGCCGTCGGCGATACGGTCGTCCTCATCGGTCCACACCAGCGGTGTGGTGAGGGCGTCGAGGTCGGGTTCGGCGAGGCGCGGCGGCATCGCACCATTGTAGTGCGGTGCACGGCGATGCCGGCTTTCACCGCACGTTGCGCGGTGGCCGACGACAGTGGTGGCCCCTGTCCGCCGGAGTCCCACATGTCCGCCGCAGGCCCGCGGCCGGTGCGCGGCCCGACGTCGCCAGGTCATTGCCCCGGCACAGCGGCCCGGGCGCCAGCGCGCGTGCGCCGGGTGCCGCAAGCGAGGTTCGCGCCATGCGCGTGCTGCTGACCGGCGCCAGCGGGTTTCTCGGCACGGCGCTGGCCGATGCGCTGCGCGCGGCCGGGCATGAGCTGGTGCTGGCGGTGCGGCAGCCGCAGCCGCCCCCGCATGCCGGCGACACCATGATTGCCGTGGACTTCATCCGCGATGTCGCCACGGAGGACTGGCGGCCGCGCTTGATCGGGGTCGACGCGGTGATCAATGCCGTGGGCATCCTGCGCGAGCACGGCACCCAGACTTTCCAGAGGGTGCACGTCGAGGCGCCGCGCGCATTGTTCGAGGCCTGCGTGCAGGCGCAGGTGAGTCGGGTGCTGCAGATCTCCGCACTGGGCGCCGACGCCCACGCCGCGAGCGGCTATCACCGGAGCAAGCACGCCGCCGACGAGCTCCTGCTGTCGCTGCCGTTGTCGGCGGTGGTGGTGCAGCCGTCGCTGATCTTCGGACC
>JAHWKC010000424.1 GCA_019348095.1 Pseudomonadota bacterium
CACGCCACGACCGAGTGCCCCAGTGTTCAGGCAATGCACAAGAGTTGTTGCGCAACTTATCTTGTGTGCTTAGCCTGGGCGAGTGAGCCGCGGCCGGGAGCAGCACCTGACGGACCCCTCGGCGATGCGCGCTCTGGCGCACCCGCTGAGGCTCCGGCTCCTGGGAGAGCTGCGGGTGGCAGGTCCGCACACGGTCGGCATGCTCAGCGACCGCTTCGACGAGGCGCCGGGCAACGTCAGCTACCACCTCGGCGTCCTGGCGCGGCACGGCTTCGTCGTGGACGTGCCGGAGCGGGCTCGGGACAAGCGGGAGCGATGGTGGGCCGCTGCGCACGAGGTCACCTCCTGGGAGCCGGTCGAGGCGCTGGCCGAGCCGGAGCTGCAGTCCGCCTCCACCGAGCTGCGTCGGGCGATCCTCGACCGTTACGCCGAGGCGCTCACCGACTACCTCGACGCGGAGCCGCACCTGGACCGCGAGTGGGTGACGGGCACCGCGAGCAGCGACAGCAGTCTGCACCTCACGCCGGCCGAGCTGCAGGAACTGCGCGCCGAACTCGAAGCTCTGTCCCACAGGTGGAACGCCCGCAGCGACACCGGGCGCCCGGGTGCCGAGCCAGTCACACTGATCTACCACGCCTTCCGGCGCGCGAAGTGACCTCGCGCCAGGGCGTTACGCGTGCGCCGCTGGTCGGACTGCTGCTCGGCGCGCTGCCGCTCGAGACGATCGAGGCGCGCGCGGTCGATGCGCTGTTTCCCGGCACCCTGCACGCCAGCTCGACCAAGGGCTGGACCGGACACACCCTCGGCGCGGCCGGCATCGTTGAGTCGGTGATCGCGCTGCTGGCACTGGAACGCGGCACGCTGCCGGGCATCCTCAACAGCACCACGCGCGACCCGGCCTGCGGGCCGCAGATCCGCTTCGACAACGCGCAACGCGAGATCCGCTACGCGATGAACAACTCGTTCGGCTTTGGCGGTAACAACTGTTCGCTGGTGTTTGGGCGGGCGTGATGTCGATACATTCGCCACCGCCGACTTTGTCTTTGCTTGTTCGCGATCCGTCGTCGTCCGTCGCACGCCTGAAGACCCGGAGGGCGGCGTGCATGGATGCACGCCGTTTTCCGATCGAGCCATGGATGGCGAGTCGGAAAATCCCCGCGCTACTCCACGCCCGCACGGGAGCTGTGTCGAGGAAGGGCCTTTCTTTGGTTACTTTCTTTGGCCCTTCAAAGAAAGTGACCCGCCTTCAGGCGGAAGCTCTTGCTGTTGCTTGCATGCCACAGAAGCAAAGTCACTGGGTCCCCGCCTGCGCGGGGATGACGGCCCTGGAGGATGGCGGATCGATGGAACGCATCGTGATGTGGCGACACCAGCTACCGACGTGCGCGTCGGGAGCCACCCAATGACCACCCTCACCGCCACCATCGAAGGCATGGGCTTCTGGGCCCGCGGCCTGCCCAGTTGGGACGCCGCGCGCGCGTTCGCCCGTGGCGGCGCGCTGGTCGCCGACGCACCCGCACGGCCCTCGCCGCAACTACTCGCGCCGAACGAGCGCCGCCGCGCGCCGGAGACCGTCGCGGTCGCGCTCGAGGTCGCGCTCGCGGCATGCAGCGCCGCGGGCCGCGACCCGTCCACGCTGCCGTCGGTGTTCGCCTCCACCCATGGCGATCTGGGCATCACCGACTACATGTGCAGCACGCTGGCCAGCGCGCCGCGCACGATCTCGCCGACCCGCTTCCACAACTCGGTGCACAACGCCGCCGCCGGCTACTGGACCATCGGCACCGGCGCGATGCAGCCGGCTACCGCGATCAGCGCCCTGGGTGCCACGTTCGCGCAGGGCCTGCTCGACGCGCTGGCGCAACTGGCCACCGGCAGCGACGCGGTGCTGCTGGTCGGCTACGACGGCGCCTCGGCCGGGCCGCTGGCACACGTCTCGCGCAGCGATGGCCTGCTCGGTGCGGCGCTGGTGCTGTCGCGCAGCACCCGCCGCGACCTGCCGCGCCTGCAGGTAGCACTGGCCGATGGCCAACCCTCGGCCGCGTCCGGCCCGCTGTCCGGTCATGCCGGTGGCAACGCGATGGCACCGATGCTGCCGTTGCTGGATGCGCTCGCCGCCCGGCCGGCCCGGCTGGGACCTGCCACGATGGCCTGCGACGGGCTGGCGCTCGGCGCCGGCCCGGGCCGCGTGCTGCGGGTCATGCTGACCGCGGCGCTGCAACCCGCACTGGAACCTGCCCATGCCTGAGCGCAACACCATCGCCGTGGTGATCCCCGCGCTCAACGAAGCGCTGCGCATCCGCGGCGTGGTC
>JAHWKC010000425.1 GCA_019348095.1 Pseudomonadota bacterium
CGGCCCTGGACGACCTGCTCGGCCAGGCCCGAAGCGGGGACACGCTGGTCGTCTGGCGGCTGGACCGGCTCGGCCGCTCGCTCAAGCACCTGCTGCAGACCGTCAGCGACCTCGAGGGACGTGGCGTGGCGTTCGTCAGCCTGACCGAGGCGATCGACACCAGCACCCCAGGCGGGCGCCTGGTCTTCCACGTCTTCGGCGCCCTGGCGGAGTTCGAACGTGACCTGATCCGCGAACGCACTATGGCCGGACTCGCGGCTGCCCTGCCGTGGCTGGCCGCCGCGACGGCGAACCCAGCATGGACGGCATGGGCCATCGAGCTTGCCGAGGATGCCCTGGCCCGTTTCGCCGACCCGGACGGCGGTTACTTCCAGACCGCCGACGACGCCGAGGCACTGGTCACCCGCCCCAAGGACACCTGGGACAACGCCACGCCATCGGGGAACTCCCTGCTGGCGTCGGCGGGGTGGCAGCTGGCGCTGCTGACCGGCGAGTCGCGGTGGCGAGAGGTCGCCGAGTCGCTCGTACGCACCTTCGCCGCCGACGTGCGGCGAGCGCCGACGGGCTTCGGTGAGCTGTTGCAGGTCGTCGAGGCGCTGGCCGCCGGTGACCGCCCCGAGCCGCGGTCCCGCGTGTTCGGCGAGGAGCAGGTGGTCGCGGAGGCCGACCGGCTGGTCGGCAACACCGACGCCGAGGGCCGCCTGATCCTGTGCGATGCGCTGACCTGGGCGCAGAAATTCCAGCCGGCGGCGATCGTGGACGTCGCCACCCTGACCGGCGCCTGCATGATCGCCCTGGGCAAGCATGCCAGCGGCCTGATGAGCAAGAATGACGAACTGGCCGCGGAGTTGCTGGAGGCCGGCGAAAACGCGTTCGACCGCGTCTGGCGGCTGCCGCTGTGGGACGAGTACCAGCCCCTGCTCGACTCGACCTATGCCGACATCTACAACATCGGCGGCCGCTGGGCCGGCGCGATCACCGCCGGCTGTTTCCTGTCGCGCTTCACCGAGGGCCAGCGCTGGGCGCACCTCGACATTGCCGGCAGCGCCAGCGACGAGGGCAAGCGCGGCATGGCGACCGGGCGCCCGGTGGGCCTGCTGTCGCAGTGGCTGATCGATCGGGCCGCGCAGTGAGCTCACGCGCTGGGCGCGCGCCAAGTCGGCGGCTGCGCCGCCTGTCGGCAGTCCGCAAAATGCCCGCCGGCTCTGCTTGCACTGTCGGGCCTCCCTGCGGCCGACTTTCCTGCCTGACAGAGAGCGCAGCGAGCGACTGACATGCCCCGCGCCGACTTCTACCTGATTGCCAAGCCGCGCTTTTGCGAGGAGCCGCTGCTGCTGGTATGCGAGCTGGCCCGCAAGGCGCACGCTGCGGCGATTCCGGCGCTGGTGCTGGCGCGCGATGCCGCGCAGGCCGAGCGGCTTGACGATTTGCTGTGGTCGTTCGACCCGGATGCATTCATCCCGCACCAGATCGCCGGCGCCGACATCGAGGAGGAAGAGGCCGACGTGCTGATCGCCGCGCCCGAGAGCGACGCGCCGATGCGCCCGCTGGTGATCAACCTGCGCGACGAGGCAGTGTCGGGCGAGTTCGAGCGCGTGCTAGAGGTGGTACCGGCCGACGAGTCCGCGCGCGAGCCGCTGCGTGAGCGCTGGAAGCAGTACAAGTCGCGCGGGTTCGAGCTCAACAAGCACGACATGTAGTTTTTTGCCGTCATCCCCGCGCAGACGGGGGTGACGAACCAGAGCGACCCACGATGACCACTTCGTTGTCCCCCAGCTACGACCCCACCCAGTTCGAGACCCGCCTGTACCAGCAGTGGGAGTCCAGCGGGGTGTTCCAACCGCGCGGCGAGGGCGCGCCGTATTCGATCCTGCTGCCGCCGCCCAACGTCACCGGCACCCTGCACATGGGCCACGCGTTCCAGCACACGCTGCAGGACGCGCTGATCCGCTACCACCGCATGCTCGGCCACGACACCCTGTGGCAGATGGGCAGCGACCACGCCGGCATCGCCACCGAGATGGTGGTCGCGCGCAACCTGGGCCGTGACGGCATCAGCCGCGACTCACTCGGCCGCGAGGGTTTCATCGAAAAGGTCTGGGAGTGGAAGCAGCACTCCGGCGACACCATCGAGCGCCAGATGCGCCGGCTCGGCACCTCCGGCGACTGGAGCCGCAGCGTGTTCACCATGGACCCGATGCCGGCCGAGGCGGTCATCGAGGCGTTCGTGACATTGCACGAACAGGGCCTGATCTACCGCGGGCAGCGGCTGGTCAACTGGGACCCGGTGCTGAAGACCGCGATCTCCGAC
>JAHWKC010000426.1 GCA_019348095.1 Pseudomonadota bacterium
CGCCGACGGCGCGACCGTGGCGAACCTGTCATCGCGACTGGGATCGATCGCCAGCACCGGCGGATTCGGTACTCCGACCTACGCGATCTCCAAGGCCGCGCTGAACATGGCCACCGTGCTGCTCGCACACGCGCTCGGCGAACGCGACATCACGGTGCTCGCCCTGCATCCGGGCTGGGTGCGCACCGAGATGGGAGGCGCCTCGGCGGAGATCGAGCCTCGCGACGCGGTGTCGGCGATGCTGGCGGTGATCGGCCGCGTCTCCCGCGCCGACAGTGGCAGCTTCCTCGACCGCCACGGCGCCACGGTGCCCTGGTAGCCCACCCGCGGCCGCGGCCTGCGCTTCAGGCGAATGGCATTGGCATGTCCTGCCGGTCGGCGGACTCCATGAAGTAATCCTGCAGGTATTTCTCGCCCTCGTCGCAGAAGATCGTCACCACCGTGCGCAGTTGCGGATGGCGCTCGCGCACGCGTCGCGCGGCAAGCCAGTGCGCGCCGGAACTGGGGCCGCACAGCAGACCGTAGCGTCGCGCCAGTTCGTGCATCGCGGCGACCGCTTCCTGGCTGGCCACGCTGGTGATTTCATCGACCAGTGCGCCATGCCGCCGGAAAATGCCAGGCACGAAACCGTCGGCGATGCCCTCGATCTGGTGCAGCGCGACTTCACCGCACAGCAGGGTGCGCGACTCGGAAGGCTCCATCGCGAACAGACGCACGTCGGGATTGACCTGTCGGAACGCCTGGCCGACACCGATCAGCGTACCGCCGGTGCCGACACCCATGACCAGCGCATCGGGGCGGGCGCCATCGGGCAACTGCGCGAGGATTTCGGGACCCAGGATCAGCCGGTTCTCCTCGACGTTCCATTCCGAATCGAACTGGCTCGGACAGAAGTGCCCCGGCTGCCCGCCAAGCTCGCGCGCCCTGGCCAGGGCGTCGCCGACGGGGAAATCGCCGGCGAACAGGATCTGAGCCCCGTAGGCGCGCGAGATCGCCACCCGCTCGCTCGACAGCCCTTCGGGCATGACCACCAGCATGCGGTAGCCCTTCACCGCCGCGACCATCGCCAGCGCGTTGCCGGTATTGCCGCTGGTCGCCTCCACGATGGTGTCGCCCGGCCGCAACAATCCGGCGTCCTCGGCGCGCTCGATCATGTACTTGGCGATCCGCGCCTTGATCGACCCGGACGGGTTGAGGAATTCGCACTTGACGTGGATCCCGTCGAGCTCAAGCAGCGGCGTGTCGCCGACCGCGCCGAGGATGCTGGAGGACACGGTGGTGTAGCGGGTCGGCATGGCGCTCGCGGGGCCGGGGTCGTATCCCGGTGAACGACAAGTCGCGTTCGATCCGGCAGTCCGGCGCGCCCGACGCCTAAACTGCGCAGATGTTCGACGTCATCCTCCACCAGCCCGAGATTCCCCCCAACACCGGCAACGTCATCAGGCTCTGCGCCAATACCGGTGTGCGCCTGCACCTGGTCGGGCCGCTGGGTTTTTCGCTGGACGACCGGCAGCTGCGACGCGCCGGGCTGGATTACCACGAGTACGCGGAGTTGAAGCTGCACGCGTCGCTTGCTGCGGCACTGTCGGCGATTGCCCAGAGCAATGCCGCGCCGGTCCGCCTGTTCGCCCTGAGCACGCGGGGCCATACCCGGTTCGACGCGCCACGCTACGCGGCCGGCGATGCATTCCTGTTCGGGTCGGAGACCCGCGGCCTGCCGCAGGATGTGCTCGACGCGGTGCCCGGGCCGCAGCGCCTCAGGCTGCCGATGCGGCCGCACAACCGCAGCCTGAACCTGTCCAACGCCGTTGCAGTGGTCGTCTACGAGGCGTGGCGCCAGACCGGTTTCGCCGGGGCCGCGGGGTAGCTGCAGGAAGCGGCGATGCGGGCGGCGGACGACGCGCTGTACCAGTCCAAGAACGCGGGTCGCAACCGCACCACACGGTCCGCCGGGGTCCCGCCGGAGGCGCAGGTCGACGCGCTGCTGCGCCGGGCCGTCTACCAGCGGCTGGGACGCATCCCGACCGACGAGTCGGCGGCGGGCGAGTCGTCCGCTCCGGCGCCCCGGACGTCGAAGACCTAGGCGGGGTCGGTCGGGCGGTCGACGACCGCCTGCAGCTCCTCCGGTTCCTGCGCACCGGGCGCGTCCTCGCCGATGAGCCGGCCGACGAGCAGCGCGACGCCCGCACCGGCGGCCGCCCCCACGGCGGCGGCCAGCACCGCCCAGGGCCAGCGGCGCGCACCGACGGGCGGCCGCACGGGCCGACCGCGCAGCGCGTCCCACGCCGCCGCACTGC
>JAHWKC010000427.1 GCA_019348095.1 Pseudomonadota bacterium
GGGCCAGCGCAGGTACAGCGCCTCGGCGATGATCAGGTTGACCAGCGCATCACCGAGGAATTCCAGCCGCTCGTTGTGCGGGGCGCCGGCACTGCGATGGGTCAGGGCCTGCGCGAGCAGGTCCTGGTTCGCAAACCGGTAGGCGATGCGATCAGTCAATCCCGCCCCGGCGAATGTTGCCGACCGCGTGGAACTTTCCGACCACGTCGAGGTTGCCGATCAGCGGTTTGCGCACTTCGTACTCGACGGTCAGCACGAAACCGGCGTCGCGACGCGCGATGTCGAGGTGCTCGCGCTTGATGTTCTCGGCATAGCTGACGTACAGCCGGCGGAAAAACAGGTCGCGGATCTGCGCAGGACTGCGGTCGGCCATGCCGGGCTCCTCCTCCATCGCGCCCAGTGCCTGCTTGACCGAGTAGTACTCCGAATACATCGGGATCAACTTCATGCCCATGTAGACGAACACGCCGACCACCGCCAGCACGATGATGAACCCGATCAGGGTCATGCCACGTTGCGTACGTTTCATCCGGTTGCTCCCCCTAAGTGTGCTGTCGCCATTGCCGCGGAATGGCCCGGACCGGGCTACGGTCACGGGATGCTGCTGCCGATGCGCGAGAAATCGATGTCGCCATCGAAGTTCATCCAGATCAGGAACGCCTTGCCGCGCAGCGCGCGCTCGGGCAGGTAGCCCCAGTATCGGCTGTCCTCGCTATTGTCGCGGTTGTCGCCCATCACGAAATAGTGACCTTCCGGCACCACCCACTCGCCCTGGCCCTGGTCCAGGAACGGCAGGTTGAGGCGTTCCAGCACGGTGTGCGAACCGTCCGCCAGATGCTCGCGAAGCTCCTCCGCCCCCGTCATCTCGGTACCGTTGCCGATGCCTTGGTAGGCGCCGAGCGCCTCGTAGCGCAGCGCCTGGCCGTTGATGAACACGGTGTTGTCGCGATACGCGATGCGGTCGCCGGGCAGGCCCATCACCCGCTTGATCCAGTCCTGGTCGGGGTGGTGCGGCGGCCGGAATACCACCACGTCGCCGCGCTCGGGCGCGCCCAGGTCGACGAACTTGTGGTTGTTGATCGGCAGGCGCAGCCCGTAGGCGAACTTGTTGACCAGGATGAAGTCGGGCCGGCTGTTGCCGAGAAGTTTGGCGATGCGGTCGGCCGCGGCCATGTCGCGGTCGCGCACCTCGACACGGTCGAACTGCACGAACTCGTCGATCTGGCCTCGTTCCCCGGCATCCATCATGTTGTGGAGCCCGCCGCCGGTGCGCTGCCCGCCAGCGCCACCAGCAGCGGTCGCCGGCACGACCGGCGCGGGAACAGCCGGCAGCGCCGGGACACGCCAAGGCTCGGTCGCGGGCATCGGCATGCCTGAGCCGCCGGCCGCATCGCCGAGCAGCGCAGGGCCGCGCCACAGTGCCAGGTGTTCGCCGTCCCAGACCCGCGCCAGCGCCAGCCGGTCGGTGATGATCTCGCCATCGGTCAGCCACAGTCGCACGTGGAGCGAGTCGCTGCCGGTCAGCACTGCCCAGGCGGTATGTACGCCATCGCGCAGGCGCAGCAGCACCGGTCGGTCCTGTGCGACGAGCTTGTCCAGGTGCGGTTTGTCGGGGCGGGCTGGCGCGTGCAGGCAGTACATGCGTTGCCCCGGTGTGCCGGTCACGGCGGCCGGTGCGCAGGCCGAGGCGGCCAGCGCGTCGGGGAAGAAGTCGCCGCGCGCCACCATGACGGTCTCGAGCGGCGAGATCCGGTCGAGCCGTTCCGCGACGGCCACCGCCGTGTCGTAGCGGGCGGGTCCCGCGAGGCGTTCCACGCCGTACCCGGCCTCGCGAACCTGGTCACGGACCTGCGCGGACAGCGCCACGGGTCCGCCGAGCACGATGACCAGCTCGGGGTCGTAGTCGTCCAGGCCGGTGGCGGCCGCGGGCGAGAGCGAGTCGGGTTGGGTGGTGTACATGGGTGCGCCGAGCTGGCCGGCGATGGGTCCGGCGGCCAGGGCGTCGGCGGGGACGACGGCCTCGAAGGCCCGGATGGCCACCTCGATCTGGTCGGGGGTCGGCTGCTTGGTGGTGATCAGCTGCAACCACAGTCCCGGCTTCATCAGCGCGCCGACCAGGCGGTTGTCGCCGCGCGCGGCGCCCATGCGCAGTCCCTCGTAGGCCAGCCCTGCGATCACCGGCAACAGTACGACCCGCAGGGCCACGTGGTAGGCGACCGCCACCAGGAAGCCGCCTTCGGGTGCGGGCACCAGCGCACCCGCCAGCGTGTACACCACGAGGGCGAGCAGCATGACC
>JAHWKC010000428.1 GCA_019348095.1 Pseudomonadota bacterium
AGCTG
Organism: Pseudomonadota bacterium; assembly: GCA_019348095.1. Lineage (GTDB taxonomy): Bacteria > Pseudomonadota > Gammaproteobacteria > Xanthomonadales > Xanthomonadaceae > Novilysobacter_A. Next base: position 6 of record JAHWKC010000428.1, read on the forward strand.
CGTGCCATCTCCGCCTCGCCGTAGACCGCGGTGGCGCCGGCGATCAGCCGCGCCGGATCGATCATGTGCCGTGCCCCACGCGGGTGCACCAGCAGGCGCGCGTTGGGCAGGTGCTGCATCAGCAGGCCGGCGCCACCGGCGTGGTCGAGGTGGACGTGGGTCAGGACCAGCCAGTCGACCGCCTCGCGCGGCAGGTCGCGGTCCGCCAACGCGGCCAGCATTGCCGGCACGCTGTGGTTGGTGCCGCAATCGACGAACGCCGCACGGCCGCCTTCGGCGATCAGGTAGCACGCATCGAACCGCGGCCGCTGGAAACCGGTGTCGATGGTGACGATGCCATGGCTATCGGACATGGGAGTTCTCTTGAAGACGCCGGCAGACCGGCGGCCTGCCAGGCATCAACCGCGTCCGGACAACCAGCGCCGCCGCACGAGGAACGCGAGCGTCAGCGCCGCCAGGAACACGCCGTAGCCCAACGCGGTCGCCAGCACCTGCCGCCACATCGCGCCGTAAGCCGGATCGGCGCTGGCATGCGACCAGTAGATGCTCAGCAGGAATGCGGCCAGCGACAGGCCCAGCGCCGCTACATCGAACAGCGTCCGCGCCCGGTGCCGCGGCTGCTTCGGGAACAGCCAGTACAGCACGCCGAGGATGACGAACCACGGCAGGAACAGGATCAGGCTGAGATTGAGCTCGACCAGCGGGTTCATGCCCTGGCTTGCGCCTTTTCGCGTGCGGCGGCGACCAGCGCGGCGATCGCCGCGGCAACCTCGCCGGTGTCGACACCCTCCGGTGCAGTGGCATGCGCCGCCAGCCCCGCAGCATCGGTCGCGCCGGACTTGATCGCGGCAATGATTTCACCGGCCTGCTTCGGCGACTCGAAGCCGCGGCTCTGCAGCAGCACGCGTTCGCCCTCGACCAGCTTGAAGTAGAACCTGCCGTCAGCGTCCCGGTACTGCTTGAGCTGCGGCAGCGCGGCTTTTGGCTGGGCGCGGGCGGTCCCGCCGCTCACCCGCGAGAGGTCACGCAGGCCCACCGCCTCGCGCAGCCGCGCCAGCATCGGCGTGGCGTGGCGTACCCGCAGGCGCGCCGCGCCGTCGCGCAGGATCGCCTCGATCTCGGCCGGCTTCGCGATCAGCGCCTCGTACTTGTCGCGCAGCGGCGCGATCTCGGCATCGATGCGCTCGAACAAGGCCTGCTTGGCCTCGCCCCAGGCGATGCCGTCGGCGAATGCCGCGCGCATCGCGGTGGTCTCATCGGCGCTGGCAAAGGCCTGGTACAGCTGGAACACGTTGGAACTGTCGGTGTCCTTGGCCTCGCCCGGCGCGCGCGAGTCGGTGACGATCGAATAGATCAGCTTCTTCAGCGTCGCGCGCGGGGCGAACAGCGCAATGGTGTTGTCGTAGCTCTTGCTCATCTTGCGGCCGTCCAGCCCGGGCAAGGTCGCCACGTGCTCCTCGATCACCGCCGCGGGCAGAGTGAAATACTCCTGACCCGCCGGCTCCCCGTAGAGATGGTTGAAGCGCTGGCCGAAATCGCGCGCCATCTCGATGTGCTGCACCTGGTCGCGGCCGACCGGCACCCGGTGCGCGTTGAACAGCAGGATGTCGGCGGCCATCAGCACCGGGTACATGAACAGGCCGGCGGTGACCGCGGCATCGTCGTCGAGCTGCTCGGCGCGATTCCTGTCGACCGCGGCCTTGTAGGCGTGTGCGCGGTTGAGCAGGCCCTTGCCGGCGACGCAGGTCAGCAGCCACGTCAGTTCGGGGATCTCGGGAATGTCGGACTGGCGGTAGAACCACACCTTGTCCGGCTCCAGCCCGCAGGCGAGCCAGGTCGCGGCGATCTCCAGGGTCGAGCGCTGCACGCGCGCCGGCTCATTGACCTTGATCAGCGCGTGGTAGTCGGCCAGGAAATAAAAACTCTCCACCCCAGGCGTGTAGCTGGCGGCCACCGCCGGGCGGATGGCGCCGACGTAGTTGCCCAAGTGCGGGGTGCCGGAGGTGGTGATGCCGGTCAGGACGCGGGTCTGACTCATCGGGGCTGCTGTGGGGAAACGGGGCCGCCCAGTTTACCCGCAGCGCCGCGGCGTTCCCCGGCACGTCATCGGCAGCGGCGCGAAACCGGCCGCAGCCCGGCTCGGCGCGCTTGGATGCGATTTCCCGCCCGCTGCCGCGGCCGGCTCAGTTGAGCGTGTCGCTGAAGTCGCGCACTTCCTGGTCGGCGCGGTCGCGCTGCCAGCCGTAGCGCTCCTGCAGCTTGCCGGCGAGGTACTCGGCGTCG
>JAHWKC010000429.1 GCA_019348095.1 Pseudomonadota bacterium
TGGTAGCCGCCGTAGGGCCCGACGGCGAAGCGCACGCTGTGACCCTTGCCTATCAGCGCGCGGATCGTCGTGTACTCGAAACCGCTTTCTAGGTCCAGTTCGCCGCCGTCGCTCATCACCGTGGCCTGCCCGGCCGGCTCGGTGCTGCCGCCGTGCTGGATGCGCGGTGCGTCGCCGGCTTCCTGCAGGTTCATGCCGAAGTCGACCAGGTTCATGATGATCTGCGCGTGGCCCTGCGGCTGCATCGCCCCGCCCATGAGCCCGAACGACAGCCACGGCTTGCCGCCCCGTGTCGCGAACGCCGGGATGATGGTGTGGAACGGGCGCTTGCCGGGTTCGAACGAGTTCGGATGGCCTTCCTTGAGCACGAACTGCTCGCCGCGGTCCTGGAAGATGAAGCCCAGCCCCGGCGGCGCCATGCCGCTGCCCATGCCGCGGTAGTTGGACTGGATCAGCGAGACCATCATCCCGTCGGCATCGGCGACGGTGAGGTAGATCGTGTCGCCCTCGTCGAGCTGCTTCGGGGTGCCCGGCTGCACTTCGCTGGCGGCGCGGTCCATCGAGATCAGCGTGCCGCGCTGCGCCGCGTACTCCTTGCTGATCAGTTTCTGCACCGGCGAGCGCGAGAACCCCGGGTCGGCATACCAGCGCGCGCGGTCGGCGAACGCGAGCTTCTTGGCTTCGGTGAACAGGTGCACGTGCTCGACGCTGCCGAAGCCGTACGACTTCAGGTCGTAGGGTTCCAGCAGGTTGAGGATCTGCAGCGCGGCGATGCCCTGGCCGCTGGGCGGCAGTTCCCACACGTCGACGCCGCGGTAGTTGGTGCTGACCGGCTCGACCCATTCGCCGGTGTGCGCGGCCATGTCCTCGTACGACAGGAAGCCGTCGTTGGCCTTGAAATAGGCATCGATGGTGCGGGCGATGTCGCCCTTGTAGAACGCATCGCGGCCGCCTTCGGCGATCTTCGACAGCGTGTCGGCGAGGTTCGGATTGCGCCAGGTCTCGCCCTTGCGCGGCGCACGCCGGCCTTCGGTGGCGGTGGCGTCGGCGGTGCCGGCGTCGACGGTGAACTGCTCGAGGAAGCCCGGCCATCTGCCCAGCCGCGGCACCGACAGGTTCCAGTAGTAGGCGATCGTTTCGGGCACCGGATGACCGTCGCGGGCATAGCGGATCGCCGGGGCGAGGTTGGCAGCCATCGGCTGGCGTCCGAATCGTTCGTGCAGCGCAAACCACGCATCCACCGCGCCCGGCACCGTAACCGGCAGCGGGCCGTGGGGGGGAATGTCGGTGAGGCCGCGGCGGCGAAATTCGGCCAGGCTCAGCGATTTCGGCGAGCGGCCCGAGCCGTTGTAGCCATGCAGCCTTGCTGTCTTCGGATCCCACACGATCGCGAACAGGTCGCCGCCGATGCCGTTGCCGGTCGGCTCCATCAGCCCGAGCGCGGCGTTGGCGGCGATCGCCGCGTCCATCGCGCTGCCGCCGCCGCGCATCACTTCCAGCGCGATCTGGGTGGCCAGCGGGTGCGACGTCGCGGCCATTGCGTGCGGCGCGTAGACCTCGCTGCGGGTGGCGAACATCTTGCCGGTGATGCGGTCGACGGCCACCGCCGGAGAAACCGGCAGTGCGAACAGGCAAGCCAGGGGGAGCAGCAGACGGATCAAGTGCATGGGCTCGGCTCGGGAAAGGGACGCTGCACGGTAACGCAGATGCGCCGGGGCGCGTTGGGATGCGCATGCCGTCCGACTTGGCCAGCCGGCGCCGCTGGGCGGGGCCGTCGAGCGCCGCCAGCCTCCTTGGTCAGTGGAAAGGCGCACCCTTGCGCGCGTGTCCAGAACCGGACAAGTCAAGCCGCAGAGCCGTCGGGTCGTTGAGTGATGGAATGGAAAGTCCCCGCATTGCGGGGCCTTTTTTGCGCGGACGCTGCGGAGGTTAATTGCCTCCGTCCTTTTTTCGCGTGCTCAACGCGCGGGCGCAGGCGAGGCTTCCAGTGGTCGCTGAAGGGCGCTGTAGATCAGCCACATGCCGACCCCCAGAAACTGTAGACCAGGGGCGCCACGACCACGCCGGGCAACCGGAAGCCTCCTCCTACCGGGCTACCCTTGAGCGGCAGCACGATGAACCAGTTGAACTAAAACCGGGGTCAGAGTCGACTTTCTCCGACGTGGACCCATTCGACTCTGACCCCCTGCTTCTCCTACAGTTCCTGGCACTGACCGAATCGAAGGTGGCACATGGGACGTTCTTGCGCTGGAGTGGTGTTGGCGATGGTGTTCTCGCTGGCT
>JAHWKC010000042.1 GCA_019348095.1 Pseudomonadota bacterium
CCGATCTCAGGATTTCAGCGGCGAGGCGCGCGCGGCCAAGGACATCAAGGTCGGCTACCTCGCCCAGGAGCCGCAGCTCGATCCGACCCACACCGTGCGCCAGGCGGTGGAGGTCGGCGTCGGCGACGTGCTCAGCGCGCAGGCCGAACTCGACAAGATCTACGACGCCTACGCCGAGGAAGGCGCGGACTTCGACAAGCTCGCCGCCGAGCAGCAGCGGCTGGAGGCGATCCTCGCCAGCGGCGATGCGCACACGCTGGAGACGCAGCTGGAAGTCGCCGCCGACGCGCTGCGCCTGCCGCCGTGGGACGCGATCATCGGCAACCTTTCAGGCGGCGAGAAGCGCCGCGTCGCGCTGTGCCAGCTGCTGCTGCAAAAACCCGACATGCTGCTGCTCGACGAGCCGACCAACCACCTGGACGCCGAGTCGGTCGAGTGGCTGGAGCAGTTCCTGCAGCGCTATACCGGCACGGTGGTGGCGGTCACGCATGACCGCTACTTCCTGGAAAACGCGGCCGAGTGGATCCTGGAACTCGACCGCGGCCGCGGCATCCCGTGGAAGGGCAACTACACCGCCTGGCTGGAGCAGAAATCCGAGCGCCTCAAGCAGGAGGAATCCGGCGAGAAGGCGCGCCAGAAAGCGCTGGCCAAGGAACTGGAGTGGGTGCGCAGCAATGCCAAGGGCGGCCGCAGCAAGGGCAAGGCGCGCCTGGCGCGCTTCGAGGAGCTCAACTCAGTCGAATACCAGCGCCGCAACGAGACCAACGAGATCTTCATCCCGCCGGGCGAGCGCCTGGGCAACTCGGTGATCGACTTCAAGAACGTATCCAAGTCGTTCGGCGACCGCCTGCTGATCGACGATCTCAGCTTCATCATTCCGCCGGGCGCGATCGTCGGCATCATCGGCCCCAACGGCGCCGGCAAGTCGACCCTGTTCAAGATGATCACGGGCCAGGAAACGCCGGACAAGGGCGAGATCACTACTGGCCCGAGCACCAAGGTCGCCTATGTCGACCAGAGCCGCGACGCGCTGACCGGCAACCACAACGTGTTCCAGGAAGTCTCCGGCGGTGCCGACATCCTCAACATCAACGGCGTGGAGATCCAGTCGCGCGCCTACATCGGCCGCTTCAACTTCAAGGGCCAGGACCAGCAGAAGCTGGTCGGCACCCTCTCGGGCGGCGAGCGCGGGCGCCTGCACCTGGCCAAGACGCTGCTGCAGGGCGGCAACGTGCTGCTGCTCGACGAGCCGTCCAACGACCTGGACGTGGAGACCCTTCGCGCGCTCGAGGACGCGCTGCTGGAGTTCCCCGGCTGCGCGGTGGTGATTTCGCATGACCGCTGGTTCCTGGATCGCATCGCCACGCACATCCTCGCGTTCGAGGGCGAGTCGCACGTCGAGTTCTTCCAGGGCAACTACCGCGAGTACGAGGAAGACAAGAAGCGCCGGCTCGGCGAGGAAGGCGCGCGGCCGCACCGGCTGCGGTTCAAGGCCTTGAAGTGAGGCATGGCGCAGGCGTCGACACCGGTAGGAGCGGCGTCAGCCGCGGACCGCCAATCGGTGCCGAACGGTGCTACGGGATCGCAACGACGCTGCCTGTCCGACTGGGCTTCCTCCGGCCGTAGGAGCGACGGCCGTAGGAGCGACGTAAGTCGCGACCTCTGCATGGCCTCCAGAAGTTGCGGCGGCTCGCGACTTACGTCGCTCCTACAAAGCCGGCTCTGGCGATCGGAAGGATCGCCGGTAAGCCGGTTCTGGTTCGCGGCTGAAGCCGCTCCTACAGTTGGTTTTTGACCGAGGCACGGCAATGGGCTTCATGCAGGCACTACGGCAACGCTGGATCGACGCCAACTCGCTGGTCTGCGTCGGCCTCGATCCGGAGCCGGCGCGCTTCCCGGCGCGCTTCGGTGATGACGCCGACGCGGTGTTCAACTTCTGCCGCGACATCGTCGATGCGACCGCCCAGTACGTGTGCAGCTTCAAGCCGCAGATCGCGCACTTCGCCGCGCTCGGCGCCGAAGATGCACTGGCCCGGCTGATCACGCATATCCACACCGCGCATCCAGGCATCCCGGTGATCCTCGACAGCAAGCGTGGTGATATCGGCAGCACCGCGCAGCATTACGCGAGCGAAGCATTCGACCGCTTCGGCGCGGACGCGGTCACCGCCAACCCCTATCTTGGCCGTGACTCGGTGCAGCCGTTCCTCGACCGCAGCGATCGCGGCGTGGTGATCCTGTGCCGCACCTCCAATCCGGGCGCGGGCGACCTGCAGGACCTGCTCGTGCAGGACGGAAGCGGCGCGGTCCGGCCGCTGTACCAGCGTGTGGCCGAAAAGATCGCGCTGGAGTGGAATACCCACGGCAATTGCGCACTGGTGGTGGGCGCGACCTGGCCGGAGCAGTTGCGCGAGGTCCGCGCGATCGTCGGCGAGATGCCGTTCCTGGTGCCTGGCGTCGGCGCGCAGGGCGGCGACGTCGCGGCGGTGGTGAACAATGCGAAGACCGCCGACGGCACCGGCCTGATCGTCAGCAGCTCGCGCGCAGTACTGTATGCGTCGGCCGGAGACGATTACGCCGATGCCGCAGCGAATGCCGCGCGCACGCTGCGCGATGCCATCAACCGCCACCGATAGGCTGGTCGCAAAGCGCAGCGTCTTCGCGACGGCCCGTTTTGCGACAGCGTGATCGACGCAGGTCGCCTGCGTGCCGGGCTTGCCAGCCCAGCCGATGAGAGCCGCAGAAGCCCTGGGTCGCCCGCGTCGTTTCGGTGGGGAGGCCGGGATCGCGGCTGAAGCCGCTCCTACGCCATCTCGCGGCTGCGGCTGCGCAGTAGCGCGCGCATGGCGGCGAATGGGAAGCGCAACCAGATCGCGGCGAATACGCCGGCTTGCGTCAGCCCGCTGCAGCGGGCCGCCTCGAACTTGCCGAAGTAGCGCCACAGGCCGCGATGTTTGTGCCACTCGACGAACAACGGCCGGGCGCGACTGGACACGCCGCGCACGTGCACCACCCGTACCTCGTTGGCGACGGCGATGAATGCGCCGGCTTCTTGTGCGCGGCGGCACAGGTCCAGGTCCTCGGCGTGCAGCCGGTAGCCCTCGTCGAAACCGCCGATGCGCGCGAACAAGCGGAGCGGCATCAGCATCAATGCACCGGACACTGCCCCGACCGGCTGCAGCGGCAGGCTGTCGTCGGGCGCGAACGCAGTGTCCATCGCGCTGGCGCGAGCGCGAGCGCGTTGCGGGGGCGGCCGAGGCCGGCCGGCAGCAGCACCCGGCGCAGCATGGCCGCGAAGTCGGGGTCGCGACGCCGCGCGGCCGCATCGCGGCTGCCGGCCTCGTCGACAAGGTCCGCGCCGAGCAGCATCGGCTGCGCACCGGCCGCAAGCGCGTGCATCCGCAGCAGCGTATCGGGATCGACCATGCAGTCCGGGTTGACGAATGCGAGCCATGGCGCGCCGCATGCGCGCGCGCCCTGGTTGCAGGCGACCGCAAAGCCGGGGTTGTCCGGGTTGGCGATGAACCGCACCCGTGGGTCGTGCGCGGCGTGGCGCTGCACGATCACCAGCGTGTCGTCATTGGAATTGTTGTCGACCACGCGGATCGCGGCGACGCCCTCGGCCGCGCGCAAGCGCTGCAGGCAGGCATCGATCGTCGAAGCGCTCTGGTAGGTGGCGATAACCGCGGCGATCGCGCCAGCGTCGGGCGGCGTGCCCGCACTCACGGTCTTGCCCTGCCACGTCCGCGCGCGGGGGGCTGGCGGGCCGGGGCGAGCTGCGGTGATGGCGTTGCCTCCGCGAACAGATCGCGTTGCGGCTCCGGCGGGCCGATGCCGGCCAGCAGCGCGACGAGCTGTTCGCGCGCATCGCGCAGCGGGTCGCGCATCAGGAAGTTCGCCATGCGTGCATGCCAGTCCGGCCAGCGCACCGCAAGGCGGTCCATGTCGCCCTCGCACGGGCTGCCCTCGCGCAGGCGCGCGACGAACGCCGATTCGCACAGGACATTGCGCCAGCCCAGTCCCGACAGCCGCAGCGACAGGTCGATCAGGGCGGCGTACCAGGAGCCGTAACTCGCGGCGTCGAGCCCGCCGACGCGGCGCCGCGCGCTGCCGCGCAGCACTACCGCATGTCCGACCGCCGACGGCAGTTCGGGATGGATCGCCGGCATCGCCGCGGCGGCGCGCGCCAGCCGCTGCGGCTCGCGGGGCGTGGCCGCGATCTCGCCGATGCGCGGCCAGGCCGCGGCCTCGCCGGCATTGCACCACGACGTGGCCGAGGCGATCGCGCCGTCGCGCGCCAGGCATGCGCCGAGGCGCTCGAGCCACCCCGGCAGCGGCATCGCGTCGGCGGCGAGTACGGCGACGTCGGCATCACCGCAGGCGGCAAGCACTTCGTCCAGGTGCGCGACCGGGCCGACGCCACGCTGGCGCCGGGTGTAGTCGGCCTTGAGTGCGGTGCGCGCCATCCACTGTTCGATCACGGCGTAGCCGCGCGGGCCGGCCTGGGCGTCGTCGGCCAACCAAACGCGGGTGCCGGCCGGAGTTGCGGATTCCAGCGCCGCCAGACAGGCGTCCAGCGCATCGTCGTCGACTCCGACCGGCACCACCACGATCGGCAGCTGCGCCTCGGGCGCACGCATGCGGGGCGTCGCCTCGGCCGGCGTCGATGGGTCCGCGGATGACGCGGCAAGCGACGTGGAGGTGCCCGGCCGCGGCGCCGCAAGCAGCGTGGACATGCTCGGACGCGGCGCCGCAAGCGGCGTGGACATGCTCGGACGCGGCGCCGCAAGCGGCGTTGACATGCTCGAACGCGGCGCCGCAAGCGGCGCCGCGGCGAAAACCTCAGCCGTGCTGGGTGTCACCACGCCGCTGTCGCCCGTAGCCGTTCGATCAGTCGGCGCGGGCCGGGTTCAGCGGCTCCATCGCGCGGAACCGGCGTCCATATTCGTCGGTCAGGTCGCGCGCTTCCTGCGGGTTGCGCACGATGGTCGGGGTCAGCAGCACGATGACTTCGTTGCGATCGGTGCGCGTGGACTGGGTGCCGAACAGACCGCCGATGATCGGGATCCGGCTCAGCCCCGGGAAACCCGACGAGCCGCGGGTGACACCGTCGCTGATCAGGCCGGCCAGCATCACCGTGTCGCCACTCTGGATGGCGGCCTCGGTCTTGAGCCGGCGCGTGTCGATGCGCACGTTGCGCTGCCCGGCTTCGCGCGGGCCCGGCGAACTGACCTCCTGCACGATGTCCAGGAACACCATGCCGTCCTGGGTCACCCGCGGGCGCACCTTGAGGATCACGCCGGTTTCCAGGTACTGGACCTGGCTGAAGCTGGCGTCGCCGCCCAGGCCCGGATTGACCGTGACCGATTCGATCGGGATGTTGCTGCCGACGTTGAGCTCGGCCTCGGCGTTGTTACGCACCACCACCGAAGGCGTCTGCAGCAGCTGCAGGTCGGTGACCTGGTCGAGCGCGCTGATGATCGAGGCGGCATTGCGGCCGAGGAAGGTCCAGGCCAGTCCGGCCGGGTCGCCGGTCGCGGACTGCACACTGCCGGCCAGGGTGCTCCAGGTGTCGCGGCCGACCGCACTGGGCAGGCCGGCGTCGGTGACCGCGCGCTCGAAGTACCAGTTGACGCCGTATTCCAGCGCGCCGCTGAGCTGCACCTCGACCACCTGCGCCTCGATGTGCACCTGCATCGGCATCACGTCGAGCTGCTCGATGACGTCCCTGATCGAGCGCCATGCCTGGGGGCTGGCGCGCACCAGCAGGGCGTTGGTTTCCTCCACCGCCGAGACCCCGACGCGGTCGCCATCGACATCCAGGCTGACGCTGCCGCTGCCTTCGCGCTCCTGGTTCAGCGAAAACTCCCCGCTGCCCAGGCCACCACCGGCGGCGCCGTCCTGGCCGCTGCGCCCGAAGCTGGCGCTGCGCCCGCCGCTGTCACCGCTGCGCAGTTCGACCGGATCCAGGCCCGGCATCAGCGAAGGCGCTCGCCCGTCGTCTTCTTCGCCGCGCCCGGTCGAGCTGCCGAACACCTCGGCCAGCTGATCGGCCAGGTCGCGTGCCTTGATGTATTTGAGCTCGTAGGAAAACAGCTGTGCACTGCCGCCGGCGCCGTCGATGCGCTCCAGCCACTGCTGGATGTTCTCCAGGTAATCAGGCTGCGGAGTGATCACCAGCACCGCATTGGCGCCCTCCAGCGGCATGAAGCGGAACATGCCCGCGACCGGCGATCCGCTTTCCTCGCCAAAGACCTTCTCCAGGTCGCCCACGACCCGGGTGGCCTTGCCCGAGCGCAGCGGGAATACGCCGACCGACATGCCCGAGAGCCAGTCGACGTCAAAGATCTCGATGGTCCGCAGGTAGTTCTCCAACTCGGCACTGGTGCCGGCGATGCTGATGACGTTGCGTGCGTTGTTGGTGCTGACGATCGCGTTTGGCCGCGCGTACGGCTCCAGCACCTTGGCCATCTCCTCGGCGGAGATGTAGCGCAGCGGCACCGCACGCACCTCGAAGCCGCGCGCGGTGGTGGCCGGGCCGGTGCGCGGGGCGACGTTGCCGGCGAGTGCCTGGTCGGCCGGGACGATGTTGTAACGCCCGCCGCTGTAGACCATGCGCGCGTTGTTCCAGCCCAGCACCATCTCCAGCAGGTGGATGGCGCCGGCGGAGCTGACCGGCTGCGGCGTTGCCAGGGTCACCGTGCCCTGCACCTGCGGCGCGATCACGTAGTTCTGCCCGAGCATGTCGCCCAGGATCGCCTTGACCACGGCGTGCAGCGATTCGCCTTCGAAATTGAAGGTCGCCGCGCCCGTGCTGGCGGCCAGGCCGGGCCGCGGCTCGGCCGCGGCGCTGCGGTTGATCACCTGCCCGGTGCCGCGGCGGATCTGCGGGGTCGGCCCGGTGTCCTCCGGCTCGAGCGGCTCGGCCTGCACGCCTTCGCCCGCCACCGCGGGCCCCTCGCCGGTGGCGGCTCCCTCGTTGCGCTGCAGCGCGGCCGGATCGGCGCCGCGCCGGACACTCGGCACCGGAGTGCTGACGCACGAGGCGAGCAGTGTGCCGGCAAGCAGCGCGAGCAGCAGGCGCTGCCATGCGGCGCGGCCAGGCTTCGCGCCTGGGGACGCCAGGCCCGCCGAAGGCAGGCACGCCGAGGGCAGACCGGACGGCGGCACGAGGGCGTGGCGGGCGCCACGGGCGCGGAGCTGCGGGGATTGATTCATTGCATGCACTCTACTGGCTCTTGGCCGGCGGTTGCGGCGAGTTCCGGGGTTGGGGCGGTGTCGGTCGGGGCGCCTGCTGTGGCGCCTGCATGCGCAACTGGTCGCGGCGGGCCTGTATGCGCTGGCGGATGGCTTCCATCTGCGCCTGGTCGCTCAACGGCGCGTCGGCATCCGGCGATGCAGCAGCGTCCTCGGTGGTATCGACGGCATCGGTGGGACGTTCGGGCGAGGCTGAGTCCTGCGCTGGATCCGCAGCGGGCGATGGCGCCGGCGGCCGGATCGGCAGGTCGGTACGCGCTCGCCCGGAGGAGTCCCGCGACACCGCCGTCGGGGCCTGCCCGCCGACGCCGTCGTAGACCCGCAGCTCCAGCTCGTGCCGGCCCTCGGGGCCTTCGAACACCGCGCTGCGCGGCCCCAGCGCGATCAGGCGCCAGGCCGGGTGCGACTCGGGCGCCTGGTCCAGCCTGACCCGCACCGACTCGCCGTTCTCGGGCGACTGCAGGATCGCCAGCTTCACCCGGGGGCTGAGCAGCACGCTGGTCAGCACGTAGTCGAACTCGCCGGCGGCGGCGCCGTCATCGCCCTGCAGCAGGAAGGGCCGCGGCTGGCGGTCCCGTGCGAACAGCGGGCGCGCGCCGATCTCGCTGTACTGGGTCGGCGGCCCCAGGGGACTGACCGAGGCGGCCGGCATGCCCGGCAACGGCCGCAACAGGCTGGCGTCATCGTCCAGCGGCGCGACCCGCCCGCCCATGCCGACCAGCGCCAGCACCCAGGCGATTACCGCCCAGCCGGCGACCGCAGCCAGCAGCCAGGTGCGCGAGCTCGCATCTTCAATCCGCACGCGTGACCTCCACGCTGGGGCGCAGGTAGCCGTAAAGGTCGAAGGTGACTTCCAGGCCGCCATCGCCGGTCGGCGCGCCGACGCCGGGCGAGAAGTACATGCGCTGCGCGAGGATGTTGAGATTGTCGACGAACAGCCGCGGCGTGCCGCTTTCCAGGGAGTGCAGCACCGCGGCGAGTTCCGGGTTGCCACAGCGCATGCGCACCTGCACGGTGATGCGGGTGTAACGCTGGCGCGTGCTGGGCTGCAGCGGCGAGCGGTTGGTGATCGCGCAGCTGCGGTTGCCGGGGCTGGCCTGCTGCACGACCGTTTCCAGACGCTGGATCAACGCGGCGGTGGCGAGCTGGGCATTGGCTTCGGGCAGGAAGCCGGGGCCGCTGGTCTGTTGCTGGCGCAACTGCTCCAGCCGCTCGCTCACGGCGGGGGCCTGCTGCAGCTGCATGCGCAGGCGCAGTTCGCGCTGCTGCAGCGCATCGATGCGCTGGTTCTCGGCCCGCATCGGTACGGTCCACCACGGATGCACCAGCACCGCGTAGGCCACCGCCAGCGCAGCCAGCAGCAGGCCGAGCGCGAGCCAGCGGTCGCGATCAGCGGGTTGTGCTTGCATCGGGCGCACCTCCGCGGGCTGCGGCGGCCGGGGCCGGGGTGGCGCGGCCGAGTTCGGCGGTCAGGGTGAAGCGGTCACGGCCGCTGCTCGGATCAGGCTGCAGCGCCCCGGCCAGCGCCGGCGAGCGCCACAATTCGGAGCCCTGCAGCCGGCCGATCAGCGCGGGCGCCTCGTTGCTGAGGCCGATCAGCGTCAGCCGCTGGTCCTCGAGCGAGAGTTTCTCCAGATAGGTGCCGTCGGGCAGGCGCCGGGCGAGTTCGTCGAGCACCTCGACCGCGCTCGGGCGCGCCACACGGGCGCTGTCGAGGAACACCTGGCCTTCGATCAGGTCGATCAGCTGCTGGCGCTGCGCCGCGGCGCGGCGGCCGGTGTCCGCTTTGGCCGCGATCAGCTGCTCGAATGCGTCGGCTGCATCGCGCCGGTTGGCCAGCACCTGCCCCAGCATTGCGGCGCAGGCGACCAGCGCGGCCGCGGCAAGTGCCCAGTTCCAGCGCCGCCACGGGTCGCGCCGGCGGTGGCGCCGATCGGGCGCCAGCAGGTTGACGGCCAGCGGCGCGCCATCGGCCCCGGCCACGTCGATGCCCGACAGCGTCCCGGCCAGGGGGCCCAGTGCCGTCAGCTGGGGATCGATCGCGGTGCGCGGTACCGCGACCAGCTCGACGTCGAGTTGGCCATCGCTTTCGCGACGGCCGAGCACCCGCGCATCGAACGCGACGGCGTCGGCGCTGAACGGCGTCTGCCGGTCGATCTCGAATCCGATCACGTCGCGCAAGCGGTCGGCGGCGGCGGCCGGCAGGGTCAGCCGGCGACGCAGGCTGCTGCCGGCCGGCAACAGCAGCCAGCGCGGCAATGCGGCCACGCGCGGCGCCAGCAGGCCGGCGAGCGGGTCGTAGGGGGGGGCGGCTCGGTCGGCGCGGATGTGCTCGGCACGGTTGGCCTCGGAGCGAACGTTGTCCAGTCGGGCGTCGCTCCGGCCGGGCTCGAACCCGTCGACGCCGGCGGCGGCCCCCGACCCGGGCACCTGGCCGAGATCGACCAGGCTCTCGCCCTGCTGCAGCCGCAGCTGCACGGTATCGGCATCGGCCTGCAACAGCAGGCGGCCACGGTCGAGCCCGAGCACCTGGCGCAGGCGCAGCGGCAGCCACGATGCCAGCGCCCGACCCCACCAGCCGAAGAACCCCCGCGCAGCGCCGCCCGCACCCGGCCCGAGCCGGGCTCCGATCGAACCGAAGCGGTCACGCAACGCTGTCATCGCGGCGAAGCTCCTTCCTCCCAACGTAACGCGGTGTATGCCATCCCCGGCACGGCGCTTCCGCCCGCACGCACGACGACCCGCAGCACCGACTCGCGGCCGTTGGCCAACCGCGCACGGCTGTCAATACTATACGTACCGCTGCGACTGCCCATCAGCGCATCGATCGGCAGCCCGCCAGCCCCCGGCAGGCCGGGCAGTCCGGTGACCGGGTCGACCCGCATGCGCTGCTCCACCACGGCCGCACCGTCCATGCCCATCGCATCGAGCACTTCAGCCGGGGCAAACGCGGGATCGGGTTGTGGGCGGCCGCTGTAGACGGTCACATGCGGCTCGATCAGCGCATACAGCTCCGGGGTGAAGCCGAGCACCAGCTCGAGTTCGGCGATGCTCTCGAACGGGGCATCCTTGGCGCCATAAGGCAGCCCGGCGGATGCGTAGTCGGCGTCCTCGGCGCCGCCACTGGGCTGGGTCAGCGGGTCCAGGTCGCGCCAGTCGACGATGGCGCCGGCCAGGCGCTCGGCGACGTCCTGCTCGGCACCG
Source organism: Pseudomonadota bacterium (assembly GCA_019348095.1). Taxonomy (GTDB): domain Bacteria; phylum Pseudomonadota; class Gammaproteobacteria; order Xanthomonadales; family Xanthomonadaceae; genus Novilysobacter_A. The sequence goes on from JAHWKC010000042.1 coordinate 10,462, forward strand.
ACCGCGCGCAGCAGCCCGCTCAGCAGGGGCGCGGCGCCCCGGTTGAGGTCGACCTTGCCGCTCTCGTCGACCAGCCTCACCTCGACCTCCGCGTCACCGTACTCCCACAGGTGCGGCCGCCCATCGGGCTGCCATTGCCGCTGCGGGTCATCGAGCGCAACCCGGGTCAGCGCGTACTCGACGCCGGCGCGCGCCGCGCCCGAGGCCACCACGCCGCTGACCAGCACCCGTCCCTGCAGGGCCTCGATCCGCGCCGACAGCGCGAAACCGCCGACCAGCGCGGTCAACAGGGTGATCAGCCACAGCACCAGCAGCAATGCGGCGCCGCGTTGTGCCGCCGCCGTCGCGCCGGTGCGCGCGGCACCGAGCGCGCGCGCGCCGCTCACAGCGAGCCCCCGAGCATGCCGCCGGCGGTACCGGCCGCCTGCGGCAGCATCACCACCAGCGGCGGCCAGACGCGGTCGTCGCGGTCGGTCAGGGTGACCTCGACCAGTAGCGGCAGCTGCTCGACGGTTTCCCAGCGCTCCTGCCATTGGCCGACGCCGCCCTCGCCATCCAGCGAGCGGTAGCGGAAGCTGGCCGACGCCAGGTCCTCGACCAGCACCTCCGGCTCCCGCGGCTGGTCTTCCTCGACCACCTCTCCGGCCTGCACCATCGACAGCGCCAGCATGATCCGGGCCCCGCCGTCGGGCCCGGGCTCGATGGTGAAATCGTGCAGATAAGGCCCGCCGCGGCCGAGATAGTTGGGCAGGTCGGCAACGAAGCGCATGCGCGTGGGCTCGCCGATGAAACGCTGCGGCAGGGTGGTGTCGCGGTCGTTGGCGAATGCAATCGACCGCGCCGCGGTGAGGCGGGCGCGCATGAACCCGTAGACCGCGCGTTCGCGCTCGCTGCGCTGCGCCATCGCCTCGCCGCGGGTGGCGGTGCGGGTCGCGGCGGTGATCGTGGCGAACGCCAGGGCCAGTCCGGCGGCCAGCAACACCGTCGCCAACAGCACCTCGATCAGCGTGAAGCCCCGCCCGGCAGCAATACCCGGCCCGGCGCGAACAATGCCGTCGGCACGGCCAACGCTAGTGAATCGCCGACGCCTGCTCTCCGCTCCACCCACGCAACCGCCCGCCCACACGCCACGCCCGATTTCAAATCGACGCGAGAGGTCCACAAGCCGCTTCAAAGCGCACCCCGGTCCTGCAATCCCGGCTGCACCATGCGCAGGCTGCGCAGCGCCAGTCGCTCACCGCTGCCGCCACTGCCCCACTCCACATCGAGCGAGAGCTCATAAAGTTGCGGCGCCGAGGGCGCCAGCGGCTGCGGCCCCTCCGGCGGCAGCGACGGGTCGTTCCATGGGGCAACGTCGAGGGTCCAGCGGTAGCGGCCTTCCTCGAACTCGCCACGGCGCTCGCCGGGCTCGAGCGGTTCGGTGATCCCGACCTGGTCGAGCAGTGACTGCGCATGCAGCGCCGCGCGCCCGGCATCGCCAGACCAACGTACCTGTCGCGCGGACCCCGACAACGTGCCCAGCAGCAGGGTCAGCGCCAGCGCGAGCAGCGCGAACGCGACGATCACCTCGATCAGGGTGTAGCCGGTCTGCAGCCGGGACCGGGGGCCCGTGACCGGGTACCGGGAAGGGCGGGACTCGGGACTTGGGAAGGTCAATGGCAACAGCGAACGCGGAGGCGGAGGCGGAGGCAAAAAATTCATCCGCGCGCGGGATGGCATGCCTGCAGCGCTGCCGCTTTCCCCGGGTCCCCGGTCGCCGGTCCCCGGCCCCGGCTTCACCGCGCCACCTC
>JAHWKC010000430.1 GCA_019348095.1 Pseudomonadota bacterium
AGCCGAACCCCCGGTGGCTTCCATGCGGCGCACCAGCAGAGTGGAGGGCAGCAGACGGCCCTTCACCTGCGACACCATCCCCTCGGTGAGGGTGAGCCGGCTGGCGCCGACCTGCCACACGGTGCGCAGCACCGCCGTGCCGGGCAGGTAGGCGCGCTCGACCAGCTCGGCCTGGCCTGCCGGGCCGAGGAGCAGGAAGCCGGCGTCGGGGCCGCCGAGCAGCCGCCCGCAGACCGGTTCCGCGTCGAAGCGGGGCAGGCACCACCAGTCGACCGACCCGTCGCGCGACACCAGCGCCGGGGCATGGCAGTCCGACAGCAACGCATAATCGGCGACCGCCGGCTGCTGGACGACACCATCGCTGGCCCCGGTCACGACCGGCCACCGTCATCGTCACCGCGCAGGTGGATCGGATGTCCGCCGAACTGGTCGCGCAACTCACGCCGACGCAGTTCCTGGGCTACGAGCGGCTCCAGGAGGACGGACTGGAGATCGTCGCGTTGCTCCGCGATGGTCGGCCCGTGGACAGGGTATCGGCAGGCGAGGAGGCCATCGTGCTGCTTGACCGTACCCCGTTCTATGCCGAAAGCGGCGGCCAGGTTGGCGACGCGGGAGAACTCGCGCGCGACGGTGCGCGCTTCCAGGTGAGCGACACGCTGAAGCTCGCCGGGCAGTACCACGCGCACGTCGGCGTGCTCGGCGAAGGGTCGCTGCAGCGCGGCGACCGCGTGGCCGGCGGGGTGGACGAAAAAAGGCGCGCGGCAACGGTCCTCAACCACTCGGCGACGCACCTGCTGCACGCCGCATTGCGACTGGTGCTCGGCGAGCACGTCACCCAGAAGGGTTCGCTGGTCGCACCAGAGCGGCTGCGTTTTGATTTCGCGCATTTCCAGCCGATGAATGCCGAAGAGCTCGCGCGCGTGGAGCACCTGGTCAACGACGAGGTCCGGCGCAACCACGCCACGCAGATCCACCACATGGGCATGCAGGAGGCGCTCGAATTTGGCGCGCTGGCCCTGTTCGGCGAGAAGTACGGCGACGAGGTGCGGGTGTTGCGGATGGGCGACGGCTCGATCGAGCTGTGTGGCGGCACCCACGTGACGCGCACCGGCGACATCGGCCTGTTCAAGATCGTGTCCGAAGGCGGCGTTTCCGCTGGCGTCCGCCGCATAGAGGCGGTGACCGGACAGGGCGCGCTGGACCACGTGGCGATCGAAGAGCGGCGACTCGATGAAGCGGCCCGCTTGCTGGGCGTCAGCCAAGCCGAGATCGGGGACAAGCTTCGCGCGCTGCTGGACCGCCAGAAGCGCCTGGAGCGCGAGCTGGACACAGCCAAGGCCAAGGCCGCCTCCAATGTCACCTCGGACCTGGGTGCATCGGCCGTGGACGTGCATGGAGTCCGGGTGCTGGCGGCCCGGATCGAAGGGCTCGACGCCAAGGCGCTGCGCGACGCGCTGGACCGATTGAAGCAGCAGTTGCGGGACACGGTGATTGTTCTCGCCGGCGCGACCGACGGCAAAGCCGCCCTGGTAGCCGGCGTCGGCGGCAGCGCTACCGGCAAGGTGAAGGCGGGGGAACTGCTGTCCCACGTCGCAGCGCAGGTCAACGGCAAGGGCGGCGGCCGCGCCGACATGGCGCAGGGCGGCGGCGACGACGGGCCGCAGCTGCTGGAGGCGCTGGCAAACGTCTCGGACTGGGTCCGCCAGCGCATATCGGGATGACCAGAAGATAACCAGTTCGCAGTTCGCGCCGGCGGTAGCCCGGATTGCAGCCGCAGCGGCCTTGCGATTCAGTACAATTGCCGACAGCCGCTGGCGCACGGAGTGCCGGCATAGGAGATTCACTAATGCTAATCCTGACGCGCCGCGTCGGTGAGACCCTGATGATCGGCGATTCGGTGACCGTGACCGTACTCGGCGTCAAGGGCAACCAGGTCCGCATCGGTATCAATGCCCCGAAAGATGTCGCCGTTCACCGCGAAGAGATCTACCAGCGCATCCAGCGCGGCGAGACCGCAGGCAGTGCGGATTCGCCGAGGACGCCGGACGACGCCTGAGCATTGCCGCGCCGGGGGCAAGCCGTTATGCTGCCCGCCCGCAACACGTTGTGTGATGCGGAGAGTTGCCCGAGTGGCTGAAGGGGCTCCCCTGCTAAGGGAGTATGGGGCTTAAAACTCCATCGAGGGTTCGAATCCCTCACTCTCCGCCAGTTTTTCAGCGGCCGTGTTACGGCCCGTTCGTCAGCATCGTCGCGATGGCAGCGCCGGCGAACAGCAAAAAGGT
>JAHWKC010000431.1 GCA_019348095.1 Pseudomonadota bacterium
GGATCGCGTCGACCAGGATCTTGTTGATGAACTTGACCACCGGGGTGTCGTCGCCCTTGGCGTCGATACCGGTGTCGGGGCCGGCGGCCAGCTCGTCATCGCTGCCGACCTCCAGGTTCTCCATTCCCTCCTCGTCCTCGCCGTGGCTCAGCGAGTCGCTGCTCTCCAGCCAGCGGTCCAGGCTGCGGCGGATGCTGTCCTCATCGACCAGGATCGCCTCGATCGTGAGGTTGGTCTGGAACTTGATCTCGTCCAGCGCGCGCGTGTTGGTCGGGTCGGCCAGCCCGACGAATAGGCGGTTGCCGCGCTTGAACATCGGCAGCACGCAGTGCTTGCGCAGCAGCTCCTCCTTGACCAGGTTGATCGCCGACTGGGCCGGATCGATCGCGGAGGCGTCCAGCAGCGGCACGCCGAACTCGATCGAGTTGGCCGCGGCCATCGCCGATGGCGCGACCAGCCGCTTCTCGGTCAGGAAGGTGGCGATCGGCTTGCGCTCGGCCGTGGCCCCGGCCAGCGCCTCGCGGGCGGTCGACTCGTCCATGGCGCCGTCCATGACCAGGCGCCGGGCAATACCGGTGATGCCGACCAGGTTGGCGGTGGTGACGGCGTTCATGCAAAGCCCTGAAAGTGTTCCCCCTGCGGACTTTAGCGCAATCGAGAGCGCGCGCGAGCGGACACAGCGCACCTTTCCACAGCCCGCGCAGGCGCGTTAAGCAATAACCCCTCTCCCGCCCGCGCAACTACCCCTCTCCCGCGCGCAACTGCCCCCCTCTCCCGCTTGCGGGAGAGGGCTGGGGTGAGGGCGCGCGAACCCAAACTGCGACAAACCTCCCCACCAACTCCTCCACCGGACCACACCCCCGCCAACCACCCCCATTTTCACGCTACCCTCATCCCAAAGAGGCCCCCCATGCGCATCACCGTAATCCTGCCCGCCAAAAACGAGGCCGAAGGCCTGCAGCGCACCCTGCCCGGGCTGCGCACGCTGCTGCCCGAGGCCGAGGTGATCGTCGTCGACGACGGCTCCACCGACACCACGGCCAAGGTCGCCGCCGCCCATGGCGCGCGCGTGCTGTCCTCGCCCTATTCGATGGGCAACGGCGCGGCGATCAAGCGCGGTGCCCGCGCCGCCACCGGCGAGATCCTGGTGTTCATGGATGCCGACGGCCAGCACGACCCCGCCGACATCCCGCGCCTGCTGGCCGAGCTGGACGCCGGCTACGACATGGCGGTCGGTGCCCGCAACAGCGGCGGCCAGGCCAACGCCGGCCGGGGCGCCGCCAACGCGTTCTACAACCGTTTGGCCAGCTGGATGACCAACCACAAGGTGCTCGACCTGACCTCCGGCTTCCGCGCGGTGCATGCCGAGCGCTTCCGCGAGTTCCTGCACCTGTTGCCCAACGGCTTCAGTTATCCCACCACCAGCACCATGGCGTTCTTCCGCAGTGCCTACCCGGTGACCTACGTGCCGATCGAGTGCGCCCGCCGGGTCGGCACCGCCAGCCATATCCGCCCGATCCGTGATGGCGTGCGGTTCTTGCTGATCATCTTCAAGATCGCAACGCTGTATTCGCCGCTGAAACTGTTTGCGCCGACCGGGGTGGGTTTCGGGCTGTTGGGCGTGGGGTATTACGCGTGGACCTTTGCTACCCAGGGGCGCTTTACCAATATGAGCGCGCTGCTCTTCAGTGCGGCGGTGATCGTGTTCCTGATCGGGCTGATCTCGGAACAGATCACGGCGCTCACCTATCGCCGCGATGTCTGACAGCGCCGACCCGGACGCAGAGTTCACCGGCAAGTACGAGGAGGCGGGCCGGATCGGGGGCTGGCTGCTGGATCGCTTCTATCGCAGCGTCGAGCAGCTGTTGTCGCCGCACCTGTCCGCGGAATCCACCCTGCTGGAGGTAGGCTGCGGTGCCGGTTTCTCTTCGCAGCGCATCATGCAGTGGCTGCCGGACGGGGCGCGGTTCGTCGGGTCGGATGTTGGCGCATCCCTGCTGCGCAAGTCAGCACGGCGCAACCCCGGCATTCCGCTGGTCCAGCAGTCGGTGTATCAGCTGGCGCTGCCGGACAAGTCGGTGGATGCGGTGGTCATGCTCGAGGTGCTCGAACACCTGGAACAGCCGGCGCATGCGCTGGCGGAATTGCGCCGGATCGCGCGCAAGGTCGTGGTCGTCTCCACGCCACGCGAGCCCATCTGGCGAGTGCTAAATCTCGCCCGTGGCAAATACGTGCGCGCGCTCGGCAACACCCCGGGGCATGTCCAGCACTGGTCCA
>JAHWKC010000432.1 GCA_019348095.1 Pseudomonadota bacterium
TCGAGCAGGCTGAATTCGAGCAGGCAGGGCTTGAGCAAGCCGCGCCCGAGCCGACGCCGGCCGCGCAGGAGCGGCTCGAACTGGCGCGCGCCTACCTCGACATCGGCGATCGCGACAGCGCACGCCAGCTGCTCGATGAAATCGCCGCCGACGGCGATCACGGGGCCCGTCAGCACGCCGCGCGGATGCTGCGCGAGATCGACTGAGCCGTGGCGGAGGCGAACGATCCCGCGGCCGCGGCGGCGCCCGCGAGGCAGCGCTATGCCATGGCGATCGAGTACGACGGCGGCGAGTTCTGCGGCTGGCAACGACTGAACAAGCTGGATTCGAGCCCATCCGGCGAGCCCCCGGGCAACGGCCGGGTGGTGCGCCCCGAGCCGACGGTGCAGGCGGCGCTCGAAGAAGCACTGTCGTTCGTGGCTGGTGCTCCGACTATGGTGGTCTGCGCTGGACGCACCGATGCCGGCGTGCATGCCTCCGGCCAGGTCGTACATTTCGACGGTCCGGCCGCACGTGACCCACGCGGCTGGGTGCTGGGCACCACCTCGCGGCTGCCGCCGTCGGTCTGCGTGCGCTGGTGCGTGCCGGTGGCCGGGGACTTCCACGCGCGCTTCTCGGCGCGCGCGCGGCGCTACCGCTACCGGATACTCAACCGCATGGTCCGGCCGGCCCTGCACCGCCAATACCTGAGCTGGGAGCGCCGGCCGCTGGACGCCGCGGTGATGCACCGGGCGGCCCAGGCGCTGGTCGGTACGCACGACTTCTCGGCGTTCAGGACCGCGCACTGCCAGGCACCGCACGCGCGCCGCGACCTGCAGCACTTCAGAGTCACGCGCGAGGGCGAAGTCGTCGAAGTCGACGTGCAGGCCAATGCATTTCTCCATCACATGGTCCGCAATATCGTCGGAAGCCTGCTGCTGGTGGGGTGTGGCGAGCGTTCCGATGCGTGGATCGGCCAATTGCTGGCCGGTCGGGACCGCACCCTGGCCGGGCCGACCGCGCCCTCCGCGGGCCTGGTGTTCGTCGGGCCGCGGTATCCTGCGCAGTGGCGACTGCCCGCCGAGGTGACCTTGTGAGCCACTGCCGATGAACCGGACCCTTTTCCGTACCCGCATCAAGTTCTGCGGCTTCACCCGGCCGGGCGACGTGCGCCTGGCCTGTGAACTGGGCGCGGACGCGATCGGTTTCGTGTTCGCGGAGAAAAGCCCGCGCCGGATCGCGGCCGAGGAAGCCCGTGCGATGCGCCAGGCGCTGGCGCCGCTTGTGGACGCGGTGGCGTTGTTCATGGACAACCCGGCCGAGGAGGTGCGCGAGGTCGTGCGCCAGGTGCGCCCCAGCCTGCTGCAGTTCCACGGCAGCGAGGACGACGCCTTCTGCCGCGGCTTCGGGGTGCCCTACATGAAGGCCATTCCGATGCGGACGCGCGAGGGTGCGACGGACATCGCCCAGCAGCATCCGGCCACCCTGCAGGCGCGCTATCCGGGCGCCGGCGGTTTCCTGTTCGACAGCCACTCGCAGGGCGAGCCGGGCGGCAGCGGAAGGCCGTTCGACTGGTCGCGGATTCCGGCGGGCGTGCAGAAGCCGTACGTGCTGGCCGGCGGACTGTCGCCGGAAAACGTGTTCGAGGCGATCCTGGGCACGCTGCCATGGGGGGTGGACGTGTCCAGCGGCATCGAGAGCGCGCCGGGCCTGAAAGACGGCGATAAGATGCGTCGCTTCGTCGAACAGGTGAGGCGCGCCGACTGCCACATTCCGGATTGACCGTGCCGGAGTGGCCGCCGCCTCCGAGGCGGCAGGCAGCTTTGCCCTAAACTGAAGTACTGGCCCACGGGCCGGCCTCCCTCCATGAATCCGCGTACCGATGTCCGCCCAATCCCCCATCGATTTCCACGCCTACCCGGATGCCTCCGGCCACTTCGGCCGCTTCGGCGGCCGCTTCGTCGCCGAGACCCTGATCGGCCCGCTGCAGGAGCTGGCCGCGGCATATGACGCCGCGCGCGTCGATCCGGCGTTCATCCAGGCCTACGAGCGCGATCTGGCGCACTACGTCGGCCGGCCCAGCCCGATCTACTTCGCCGAGCGCCTGAGCGCCGAGACCGGTGGCGCGCGGATCCTGCTCAAGCGCGAGGACCTCAACCACACCGGCGCGCACAAGATCAACAACACCATCGGCCAGGCCCTGCTGGCCTCGCGCATGGGCAAGACCCGGATCATCGCCGAGACCGGCGCCGGCCAGCACGGGGTGGCCTCGGCGACGGTGGCCGCG
>JAHWKC010000433.1 GCA_019348095.1 Pseudomonadota bacterium
GCTGGGGTCGTTGGGCGGGCTGGTGTTCCTCGTGGTCTCGCTGGCGCCGTCGGTGGTCGAGGAGTTCGGAGACCTCGGTCCCACCCTCCAGGCGGGAGTCACGACCATCGAGACGTGGCTGGTCGAAGGACCGCTGAATCTCTCTCAACAGCAGATCGACCGCTACGCGAACCAGATCACCGAACAGGCCCGGGGCAGCGGGAGCAGCATCGTCTCCGGCGTGGTGGCCGGGGCCGTGCTCGCCGGAGAGGTCGTCGCCGGGCTCATCTTGACGTTCGTGCTGCTGTTCTTCTTCGTGAAGGACGGAGAGAACATGTGCGCCTTCGGGCTGCGCCAGCTCCGCGGCGACCAGCAGGAGTTGGCCCGGGCGCTGGGTCGCCGGGCGTGGGCGAGCGGAGGGGGCTACGTCAGGGGCACCGCGGTGGTGGCGTTCGTCGACGCCGCCGGCATCGCGCTCGGCCTGTTGGTCCTCGGGATCCCGCTCGTGCTGCCCCTGGCCCTGTTGACGTTCTTCGCCGCCTTCTTTCCCCTGGTCGGCGCTGTCGCTGCCGGTGCGGTGGCCGTGCTCGTCGCCCTCGTCACCGGTGGGTTGAGCCAGGCCCTGCTCGTGCTCGGCCTCGTCGTGCTGGTCCAGCAGGTGGAGAGCAACGTCCTCGCCCCCATGGTGTTGGGCCGGGCAGTGGCGCTGCACCCGGTGGTCATCCTGCTGGTGCTCACCGGCGGAGCGATCATCGGGGGCCTGATCGGCGCCTTCCTCGCTGTGCCCGTCACCGCCGTGGTGGTGGCCGTGAGCTCCGAGTTGAAGGCCCAGGGCATCTTCGGCCCAGGAGCGCCGAGACAGCCGCACAGCGAGCCGGTCGCCCCTGAGGCCGACCCCGGTGGCGAGGCCGTCCCGCCGGCGGCCGACGAGTCCACCGGCACCGCCGACGAGCTCACCGGCGCCGCCGACGGGCCAGAGAAGCCGGCCGAGCTGGAGCCGGTGGTGGCCGGGGAGCTGGATGCAGCACCGGCGACCGTCGACAACGGCGTTCCGGGGCCTGCCGAGCGACGGGCGGGCCCGGGCGGGGCCACGTCAGGCAGCGCTCAGGGCTGAGCGCCGGCGGACGAGGCCAGGAACGCCTGGACCTCCGCCGACGAGGTCGCCCGGCCGCCGGTCACCACCCGGCCGGCGGTGTCGACCACCACGAGGAACGGCGCCGACCGCACGTCGAAGGCGTCGAAGGTCGGGACCGAAGCGTCGTCGAGCTCCACCAGTGCCACCTGGACGTCCCCTGCGCCCGGCACCCGAGCCTCGACGGCCGCCCGGAGTCCCTGGCAGCCGGTGCAGGTGGGGGCGAGGAAGGCGACCAGCGTGCGCCTGGCCTGGTCGTAGCGCACCCCGTCCACGGACGGCGCCGCGGTGCCCGGTCGGGGGCCCTGGCGTCCGGCGGGCAGGCCGGTCCCACCCGCTCGCCGGCGCAGGACCGCCAGCCCGCCGGCGCCGGCAGCGCCGGCAAGGGCGACCCCCGCCACGGCCCCTGGTCCCGGGACCGTCGGGCCCGAGGCGAACGCGGCCACGACCGCGGCCAGGGCGAGGAGGCCGTTGCGGGCCACGTCGACCCCGCTCACCGGTGCCGGGCGTGAGGTGCCGAAGCAGCCACAGCCGCCGGCTTCGCCCCGCCCCAGGGACCGCACCAGGAAGGTGGTGAACCCGGCGAGCACGGCCAGCGCGGCGATGGCGGCCTCCGCCGGCGCCACCACCAGCCCGGTGGCCAGTGCCAGCTCGGTGGCCGGCACGCCCACGGCCAGGCCCCGTGGCGCCACCAGGCCCAGGCCCCGGAAGGCCCGCTCGGTGGCGGCCCGGGAGACCAGCTTGGCCACGCCCGCCCAGGCGAACACCGCGGCGAGCGCCAGCGCGGCGGCGTAGGCGACCTCGTCCACGCTGCCAGTCTCGCCGGTGGCTCAGCCGGCGCCGCCCGCCGGCGGAGGCGGGTCGGGCGGTCGGGGGAGCTCGACGACGGTGTCCGCGCCGGCGCCCTGTGGCGGCTGGCGCCGGCGCCAGGCGTCCTCGGCCCGGGTCGCCACCTCGGCCGCCGGCAGTCCCAGGTCGGCGGCGACCTCGGCGACGTCGTCGTGCTCGGCCTTGGCCCGGTGGGCGCCGACCTTGATCCGCACCCGGCGTCCCTCGACCTCCACCTCCTCGACGGTGCGGGGCCCGGTCCAGCGCTCGAGCGTGGCCGTGCGCACGCCGAGGGTTCCGGTCTCGTGGGCCAGCAGC
>JAHWKC010000434.1 GCA_019348095.1 Pseudomonadota bacterium
CCTTCGCTCAGCGCCTCGTCCAGAGTGGCCATTCGGTCCGCCTCCAGCCACAGCGCCAGCTCCAGCGCGTGCGAGGGCACCTGCTGGAAGTAGTTGGTGCGGTCGAAGCTGGTGGTGCCGTTGATGTCGGTTCCGGTGCGGGAGCCCACCGCTTCCAGCAGGCCGAAGTGGCGCCCCTCCGGCGCGTTGCGCGAGCCCGTGAACAGCATCAGGTGCTCGAACAGGTGCGCGAACCCGGTGCGCCCGCGCGGCTCGTCCTTGCTGCCGACGTGGTACCAGACGTTGACCGCGACGATCGGCGCCTTGCGGTCGGTGTGCACGATCACCCGCAGGCCGTTGGGCAGGGTGAAGCTCTCATACGGGATATCGACGCTCGCCTGCGAGGCGGCGGCATCGGCCTGCTGCGCAAGCGCCGGCGCGGTGAATGCCAGGCCGCCCAGCGCGGTGGCGAGCGCCACGGCGAGCACGCCACGGTTGAGGCCTTTCCTGAAACCAGCGGCGCGGGGCCGGACGACTGCGGACATGGTGCTGCACTCCTTTGACTGAGGGAGCCGGCACCGGGGACGGTGCGGGCGGGCAGGTCTAATGCGTGGCGACCCCGCATCCTAGCCGCAGCCGCGGCAGCAGACACTAGGCCACAAGTCCCAGCGCCCCCATGTAGGAGCGGCTTCAGCCGCGAGCTGTTCAGTCCAATGGCGTGAGCCCGACGCACCCCGCTTCGAAGCAGGTTTCGCCAGAATCAGTCCTGTCGTCCCGCACCGATTCCGGTTCGCGCCTGAGAGGCGCTCTACAGGAGCAGTGCGGCGCAGGCCGGCTTGGGCTTCTACACTCGCCCCATGTTCGACGTCATCCTGTTCCAGCCCGAGATCCCGCCCAACACCGGCAACGTCATCCGGCTGTGCGCCAACACCGGTGCGCGCCTGCACCTGGTCGCGCCGCTCGGCTTCGAGCTGGAGGACCGGCAACTGCGCCGCGCCGGGCTGGACTACCACGAATACGCCACGCTGCAGGTCCACGACAGCCTCGACGCCGCGCTGGCCGCCATTGCGCCGCCACGCCTGTTTGCCCTGAGCACGCGCGGCCGGACCCGCCATGACGCGCCGCGCTATGCCGCGGGCGACGCGTTCCTGTTCGGTCCGGAAACCCGTGGGCTGCCGGCCGAGGTGCTGGACGCGCTGCCAGCGCAGCAGCGCCTGCGCCTGCCGATGCGCCCGGGCAACCGCAGCCTCAATCTCTCCAACGCCGTGGCGGTGGTGGTGTTCGAGGCCTGGCGCCAGCACGGCTTCAGCGGCGGGGATTGAAGCACCCGCGCGGACCCTGAACAGAGCGCGCAAGTTCGTGTACTTGCCAGTTCAGTCTTCAGGTGGGATTTGGGCGGCCTGCGGATACTGGCCCGCACCGGACGCCAGCGACGCGCCATCGCGCCGTCGGCATGCAGGACCCAAAGAGGTCCGCACCGGTCCCCCGATCCATTCAAGAGGCTGACCCATGAAGCGCTCACTGCTTGCCCTGACCCTGCTCTCCGTTCTGCCCGCCCTCGCCCTGAGTGCCACCGCCACCGCGGCCGAAGGCGTGTCCTACACCTACCTGGAAGGCGGCTACGCCGGCACCAGCACCGACGGCGGCGATGCCGATGGCCTGGCCATCAACGGCTCCGGCGCGATCGCGCCGAACTTCCACCTGTTCGGCGGCTACAGCAACCAGGAACTCGACAACAGCAACATCGACTTCGACCAGTGGCGCGTCGGCCTGGGCTACAACCACGAGGTAAACCCGCGCGTGGACCTGCTCAGCCGTGTGGCCTACGAGAAGTTCGACGCCGGCCGCGACTTCCTCGGCAACGACCTCAGCGCCGACGGCTGGAGCGTGGAGGCCGGTGTGCGCAGCGCACTTGCCCCCAACTTCGAGGGCTATGCACTGGCCGGTTTCGAGGATGGCGAAGCGCTCGGCGGCGGCGAGCCCCGCCGCGATCGGATCCCGCGTGACTTCGGGCACCTGAGTTTGCAGGAGGCGGGCCATCTCCCCGGGGTGCGGCGTGAGCAGGAGGCGCTCGCCCCCTTCACGGCCGAGGATCTTCGGCGATTCGGCGATCAGGGTGAGGGCGTCGGCGTCGATCACGGCCGGACGGTTCGAGGCGAGTACGCGCTGCAGCATCTCGCGGGCGTCGTCCGAAAGGCCGAGGCCCGGCCCGATCACCGCCGCGTCGCCGCGGTCCAGCGCCGCGGCGACGGACGCAGTGGAGCGGTCGGCGAGG
>JAHWKC010000435.1 GCA_019348095.1 Pseudomonadota bacterium
CTCCCGGTATTCTGGTCCCACGACAAGGGGGAGGAACCGATGCCAACCGCCAGCGCGCTAGTCCGGGAGACGGCCAGGGAAGTGCTCGCAAGGCCGGACGAGATCATGCTCGAGGTCGGCGCCAACGGCGAGCTGTTCGTCGCGAAGCTGCGTGTGCTGGCCGCCGCCCTCCTGTTGATGCTGACCCTCGTCAATGCGGTATCTGGCGGCAGCGTCAGGGGCATACTGCTGAGCCTGGCGGCCGCGATGGTCATCAATGTGTTCGCGATGGCATGGCTGCAGCTCGCCCACCGCCATCGCCGCTACGACTGGCTGCCATTCGCGACGGCCGCATTCGACGTCACCGCCACGACTGCGCTGCTGCTGGTCGTGGCTGCCGAGCAGCTTCCGTCCGCGCTCAACAGTCTGGGCCTGTGGTGCGGATACGTGCTGGCAATCATGCTGACCGGCATGCGCTGCGACCCGCGGGTCACCCTCCTTGCCGGCGGATTGGCCGTGTTGCAGTACGGATTGCTGGTCGCGTTCGCATTCGGTGCCTCCCCGGAGCAGCTGATATCGAGCGACTACGGCACCGTGACGCCGGCGACACAGGTCACCCGCTTGCTGGTGCTGGCCAGCGTGGCGATGATCACCGCGCTGCTGATCTTCCGCGTGCAGCGCCTGGTCGAGATGTCGGGTACGGATGGGCTCACGCGGCTGCCGAACCGGAGCTGGCTGCTGCACCGGATCCCGCGCCTGATCGAGGCGGCGAAAGAAGAAGGCGCCAGCCTCACCCTGGCGCTGATCGACATCGACTCGTTCAAGCGGGTGAACGACGAGGCCGGCCATCGCACCGGTGACCGCGCGCTGCGCCACGTCGTGGCCACCCTGCAGGACCTGATGGAGCCGCGCGAATGGCTGGTGCGGCTGGGCGGGCAGGAATTCGTGATGGTCCTGCAGCAGCCGGTGGGCTCGGCGTGGGAGCGGGTGGATGCGATCCGCCGACGGGTCGCGGCGCGGCCGTTCGAACCCGGTCGCAACCTGGATTCCATGGTCCTGACCATCAGCGCGGGCCTGGCCAGCCACCCCCACGACGGCGACGATGTTTCGCGCCTGCTGCACCGCGCGGACCGGCGCCTGCAGATCGCCAAGCGCGAGGGCCGCAACCGGATCATCGCGCGCGACAGCTAGGCCACGGACCGATCCGGCGATCGCTTCGTATTCAAAGGCACTCCCTATATACCCCGCGGCGTATGGCTCTGGCGGCAAGGGAGGTCGTTCGGGGCGGTGGGGCCTTTACAGGCAGCGAACCGGGCGTCTAGGCTGCGGCGGGTTCGCGGCCGTATTCGCGGTCGCAGGGGAAACACTTGGACGCATTCACTCGGGTGGCCTTCGGCCTGTTCGGGCTCACCGTGCTGATCGGCATCGCGTGGCTGTTCTCCAACAACAAGCGCGTGGTCGACTGGCAGCTGGTCGTGACCGGCATCGCCCTGCAGATCGGCTTCGCCGCGCTCGTGCTGCTGGTGCCCGGCGGCAAGGATGTCTTCGATGCGCTGGGCAACGGGTTCGTCAGGATCCTGAGTTTCGTCAGCGCCGGATCGGGTTTCGTCTTCGGCGGGTTGATGAACGTGGAGACCTACGGTTTCATCTTTGCGTTCCAGGTGCTGCCAACGATCATCTTCTTCGCCGCGCTCATGAGCGTGCTGTACCACCTGGGCGTGATGCAGTGGATCGTGCGCGGCATGGCGTGGGCGATCACCAGGGTCATGCGCGTTTCCGGCGCCGAGACCACCAGCGTCTCGGCGAGCATTTTCATAGGCCAGACCGAGGCGCCGCTGACGGTGCGTCCGTACATCTCGCGCATGACCGAGTCCGAACTGATCACGATGATGATCGGCGGCATGGCGCACATCGCCGGCGGCGTACTGGCGGCCTACGTGGGGATGCTCGGCGGCGGCGATCCCGTGCAGCAGGCCTTCTACGCCAAGCACCTGCTCGCCGCATCGATCATGGCCGCGCCGGCGACGATGGTGGTCGCCAAACTGCTGATCCCCGAGACCGGCGCGCCGCTGACGCGCGGCACGGTGAAGATGGAGGTCGAGCAGACCACCAGCAACGTCATCGATGCCGCCGCGGCCGGCGCCGCCGATGGCCTGCGGCTGGCGCTCAACATCGGCGCGATGCTGCTGGCGTTCATCGCGCTGATCGCGCTGATCGACTGGCCGCTGACGTGGCTGGGCGAGGTCACCGGTGCCGCGGAACTGCTCGGCCGACC
>JAHWKC010000436.1 GCA_019348095.1 Pseudomonadota bacterium
TTGCCGATGGTGAGCGTGGACATTGCTTCATGGGCCTGCAGGGGTACGCGCCCATGATGCGCCCCGTACCGTACTACGGAGTCAAGCCCTGCTGGTTCAGCCGTGGAGGCAGGCTACGGGCGACGGACATCGGCAGCGACGAGCAGCCGCCGCCGGGATTCCACGGCCCTCGTGCACCGGTCCGATCCGATGACATGCGCATTGCCGTCCCGGAAGGCCGCGCGACAGACGACCGCCGCATCCTGCCTCATGCGTGCGGAGCCTGATCCATGCACGGGGTCCGCTCCACCTGCAGCGTCGCGTGGCCGATGCCGAATCGCGCGTGCAGCTCATCGGCCAGTGCGCTGCGGACCCGGTCGGCGTCGGTAGCTCCGGCTCCGAGCACGACATGCGCGGTCAGCACCGGTTGCCTCGAGCCCAGCGCCCAGACGTGCAGGTCATGCACCGCATCGACGCCCGGGTGCGACAGCAGTGCGGCGCGGACCTGTTCCAGCTCCAGGCCGGCCGGCACGCCCTGCATGAGCACGTGACCGGCCTCGCGCAGCAGCATCCAGGTGCGCGGCAGGACCCACAGGCCGATCAGCACGGCGACGATGGGATCGGCCAGGTGGAAGCCAGTGAACTCGATGAGCAGCGCGCCGATGATCACCCCGACCGAACCCAGCATGTCGGCCCAGACCTCCAGGTAGGCACCCCGCAGGTTGAGGTTCTCGCCGCTGCCCGCCTTGAGCAGGCGCATGGCGACCAGGTTGACCGCCAGGCCGAGCACCGCGATCGCCAGCATGCCGCCGGAAGCCACCGGCGGTGGGGCGCGGAAGCGGCCCACCGCCTCCCACAGGATGTAGCCGGCCACCAGGAACAGCAATGCACCGTTGACCATCGCCCCGAGCGCTTCCATGCGCGCATAACCGTAGGTGCGCCGGGCGTCTGCCGGACGCCGGGCCAGGCGCACCGCCGCCAGCGAGATTGCCAACGCGATCACGTCGGTACCCATGTGCGCCGCATCCGAGAGCAATGCCAGGCTGTTGGTGAGCAGCCCACCGACCACCTCGGCGCACAGGAACACCACCGTCAATCCGAGTGCCCACCACAGCGGGCGTTCGTCCTCGATCGTGCCGCTTGCGTGCGCGTGGCCTGCGCCCATCGGGGTTCTCCTGCTCATAGGTTGGCGCGGCAGGCTCCGGCAGGCGCGAGTGCGCCCACGCGACGGCTGTGCCCGCCCCGCCCTACACCACGAATCGGTCCCAGCTGCCGTAGTGCTCGCCACTGCGCTTGCCGCGCGGCAGGCTCAGCGCGATCACCGCCAGGCCGATCAGCACCCCTACCCAGGATGCGACAGTCCCTGCCCCGCCCAGCACCCATGGCGCGATGACCAGCCACAGCCCGAAGGCGACGTTGACGAAGCGCAGCGTCCGCCCGACCTCCGCCATTGCCATCACCGAGAACGTCACGATGAGCGCGCCGACCAGGTGATCGCTGTCGGCCATGGGCGGGCGGGTATCGAACAGCAACCGGGTAAACATCAATGCCGCACCCAGCAGCGCGCTGACCACCAGCGTCCATGGCATGTTGGCGCCACCGGTCAGCGCGGTCTTGACCGATGTCGACAGTGGCGCGTCGAAGCCGGGAGTCTCGTCGATGCCTCCATCGGGCTGCGCGCCGCCCTTGAAGAACGTGCGCCAGAACGACCCGCCGCGACGGCGGTCCTGCACCATGAACTGCCCGGTAGCGACCAGCTCGTCCAGGCTGTAGGGAATCATCACCAGCATCGCCAGCGCGGCCACCAGGCACAAGGTGCACCAGGTGCCGATCTGGATCGGCTGGATCACGATGAAATAGATGCTGATCACGCCCAGCGGTACCACTGCGATGCCAAACGCGGCCACCATCCACGGCATCGTGCGCCAGCGCCGGCGGTCGCCCATCACCCCCATCAGGATCTCGAACATGTACGTCATTGCGCCGAGCCCGCCATCGGCGATCGGCCAGGCCTTGGATACATCCGAAGTGATGATGTCCTCGGTGCCGTTGAGCCCGGCCCGGCCTGAGAAGAACGGCTCCCATGCCGCGTCGATGTGGCCGAGCTGGTAGGCCGCCAGGTGGCGCGAGATCAGCAGCCCGACAATGCCCAGCGCGATGATCGGCAGCCGCTGCAGGTAGGTCGAGGGCGAATAAGTCCAGCCGGCCGGCAGGTCCGACTTGTCCATCATCCCGGCCATGCTCATGCCGGGCATCATCGGCACCAGGATG
>JAHWKC010000437.1 GCA_019348095.1 Pseudomonadota bacterium
TCTTGGGAGGGGGACCCAAGGTTGATGGGGGTATTGAACCGAAAGTATATCGGGGGGCCGAGAGCGCGCTGGAGCCACTGTTCGACAGCCACGGCTGCGCTTTGTGCGGTTCTGGCGACACCCGCCGCGGCGCAGTCGGCGCCGCAGCCGATTCCTCCGACGCGCGAAGAAGTCCGCCGCCCGGACCCGTCGCCGCAGCTGACTGCCGCGCTGCGCATCCTGCAGCGGCAGGCCGTCGAGACGCGCGTCGCGACAGACCGATGCCCAGCGGCGCGACGTCTAGAATGGCGTAATGAACCTGCGACCCTATCTAGGCCAATGGCCGACCCTTGGTGACCGTGTCTACGTCGATCCGGCCGCCACCGTCATCGGTGACGTCACCCTGGGCGAGGACGTGTCGATCTGGCCCGGCTGCGTGGTGCGCGGCGACGTCAACTCCATCAGCATCGGCGCACGCACCAACCTGCAGGACGGCACCATCGTGCACGTCACCCACGAGGGGCCGTTCACCCGCCCCGGCGGCATCCCGACGGTGATCGCCAACGACGTCACCATTGGCCATGGCGCGATCATCCACGCCTGCACCTTGGAGGAGTTCTGCCTGGTCGGCATGGGCGCGCGGATCCTCGATGGCACCGTGGTGCGGCGATACGGGTTTGTCGGCGCCGGTGCGGTGGTGCCGCCGGGCAAGACCGTCGGCGAGGCCGAGCTGTGGCTGGGCAATCCCGCGCGCTGCGTGCGCAAGCTCGGCGAGCGCGAGATCGAACAGCTGCGCTACAGCGCGCAGCACTACGTGCGCCTGAAGGACCGGTACCTGCAGTCGTCGTCCGGGTAGAGCTCGTGTGCTCTGCTCTCTCGCCGTGCCTGTCTTTGCTGCTGCAAGGCAGCGACCCAAGCCGCACTGCGCCCTAGGCGGTGCCGGCCGCCACGTTTACAGTCGTGGGACACCGTGGCACACAGGGAGCGCATGGACGATGCGATCAGCAACCAGCAGTGGCATGACGCCGGGGTGACCCGATGCCGAACGCGCGCCGACCGTGATGCTTGATACCTACCGCGAAGTGGTCACGCCCGAAGGTGTCGCGCTGCACCTGCCGGCGGCGGGGCCGGTGCCGCGCGCGCTGGCGTGGGCGCTGGACCTGGCGATCCGGCTCGCCCTGGTAGTGGCCGGCGGCACCGTGCTGGCGCTGCTCGGACGCAGCGGCGCGGGCTTGTACGCGGTGCTGCTGTTCACCGTGTTCTGGCTGTACCCGATCGTGTTCGAGGCGGCCTGGAATGGCTGCACGCCGGGCAAGCGGCTGCTCGGCTTGCGCGTGATCGCCGGCAACGGCGCGCCGGTCGGCTGGCTGGCCGCGTTCACCCGCAACCTGCTGCGCGTGGTCGACGTGCTGCCGTTCGGTTACGCCTGCGGCCTGATCGCCAGCCTGGCCGATCCGTGGGGCCGCCGGCTCGGCGACATGGTCGCCGGCACGCTGGTGGTGCATGTCGAGCGTGCGCACGCCGCCTCGGTGACTCCCGACGTGGCCCCGCTGAATTCACCGCTGCCGCTGTTGCCGCACGAGCAGGCGGCGCTGATCGCGTTTGCCGAGCGTGCGCCGCAGCTTGCGCCGGCGCGCCAGGTCGAGCTGGCCGAGTTCGCCGAGCCGCTGGTGGGCGCCCGTGGCGCGCTGGCGGTGAGCCGGCTGCACGGCATCGCCCTGGGCCTGGTGGGCCGGCGATGACGGCCGGCAGTGAAGGCCGGCGTCGTGGAGCGAGCACGCCGCATGAGGCGGGCGGCATGAGGCAGGCGGCATGAAGCAGGAGCGCTTCGTACAGCGGCACCAGGCCGAATGGCTGGCGCTGGAGCGCTGGCTCGACGCGCGCGGCCAGGCGCGCGCGGCGCGCCGGCAGCGCCACGGCTGGGACGGCATCGCCGACCACGAGATGCCGGCACGCTACCGGCGCCTGTGCCAGCAGCTCGCACTGGCGCGGCGGCGCGGCTACAGCCCGGTGCTGACCGCGCGGCTGCAGCGCATCATGCA
The DNA here is from genome assembly GCA_019348095.1 of Pseudomonadota bacterium. GTDB lineage: Bacteria > Pseudomonadota > Gammaproteobacteria > Xanthomonadales > Xanthomonadaceae > Novilysobacter_A. The sequence continues at coordinate 2,022 of JAHWKC010000437.1, forward strand.
GCGCGGGCATGGCGTGCTGTACCGCACCCCGGCGCCGCGCTGGCAGCGCATCGCCGAATTCCTGCTGGCCGGTTTCCCGCGGCTGGTGCGGGCCGAGCGCGGCTGCATGGCCGCGGCGGCGGTGCTGTTCTGGCTGCCGCTGATCGCAATCTATATCGCGATCCAGTTCCGGCCCGAGTTCGCCAGTGCGATGTTCGATCCGGAGCAGCTCGCGCAGTTCGAGTCGAT
>JAHWKC010000438.1 GCA_019348095.1 Pseudomonadota bacterium
GGACGTCATCCTGGAGCTGATGGCGAAAGTCCCCGGGCTGGACCGAAGCGGAATTCGGCTGCGCGAAGTGCCGCTGGATATCCGGCTGCCGGGCGCTTTTGCCGACCACCGCCGCCGAATCGCCTACGAACGGCTGCTCCTGGACCTGATAGAGGGCGACCCCACCTTGTTCGTGCGCCGCGACGAGGTCGAGGCGCAGTGGCAGTGGATCGACGGTGTCCGCGCTGCGTGGGAGGAGGCGGGAATGAGCCCGCGCCCCTATGCCGCCGGCAACTGGGGCCCGTCGGCGGCAATCGCGCTCGCCGAGCGCGACGGAGTAAGCTGGAATGACTAGAATTGACCCGCGCATTGCCGCGGTGACCGACCGGATCATCGAGCGGTCGAAGCCGACCCGGCGGCGCTACCTCGACCTGATGGCCGAGCAGGCGGAGCGTGGTATTTCGCGGCCGCGCCTGTCCTGCGGCAACTTCGCCCACGGCTTCGCCGGCTCGGGCGAGGACCAGGACCGGATCCGGGCGATGGCGGGACCGAATATCGGAATCGTCACGGCCTACAACGACATGCTTTCGGCGCATGCGCCCTACGGCAGCTTTCCGCCGCAGATGAAGCTTTACGCACGCGAGGTCGGAGCGACCGCGCAGGTCGCCGGCGGCGTGCCGGCGATGTGCGACGGCGTGACCCAGGGCCGCGCCGGGATGGAGCTGTCGCTGTTCTCGCGCGACACCATCGCGCTGTCGACCGCGGTATCGCTTTCCCATGACATGTTCGATGCGGCGCTGTTGATGGGCGTGTGCGACAAGATCGTGCCCGGCCTGCTGATCGGCGCACTGAGCTTCGGCCACCTGCCGGTGCTGTTCGTCCCCGCCGGCCCGATGACCTCGGGCCTGTCGAACCGGGCCAAGGTCGTGGTGCGCGAGCGCTATGCCAACGGCGAGGCGAGCGTGGAGGACCTGTTGGAGGCCGAGTCGGCCTCGTATCACGCGCCCGGCACCTGCACGTTCTACGGCACCGCCAACTCCAACCAGGTGCTGCTGGAGGCCATGGGCCTGCAACTGCCCGGCTCTTCCTTCGTCAATCCTGGCAATCCGCTGCGCGCTGCATTCACCCGCGAAGCGGTGCGCCGCGCCGCATCCATCACCACCCAGGGCGAGGACTACCGCCCGATCGGGCGCCTGCTCGACGAGCGCGCGATCGTCAACGCGATCGTCGCGCTGCTTGCCACCGGGGGTTCGACCAACCACACCATCCACTTCGTCGCGGTGGCGCGTGCGGCCGGCCTGCAGGTGACGTGGGAGGACTTCGACGCGATCGCGCGCGCGGTACCGCTGCTGTCGCGCATCTACCCCAACGGCGATGCCGACGTGAACCAGTTCGCCGCCGCCGGCGGCACCGCGTTCGTGTTCCGCGAGCTGCTCGACGGCGGCCTGCTGCACGAGGACATCGAGACCATCGTGCCCGGCGGCATGCGGGCCTACTGCGACGAGCCGCGGCTGGACGGTGATGCACTGGTGTTCGATCCGGTGCCGACCACCAGTCGCGCCTCCGAGATCCTGCGCCCGCTCAGCGATCCGTTCGATTCCCACGGCGGTATCGCACTGCTGCAGGGCAACCTGGGCCGCTCACTGGGCAAGCCCTCGGCGGTCAAGCCCGAGCACCGTGTCGTCGACGCGCCGGCGCGCGTCTTCGCGACGCAGGACGAGGTGAAAGCCGCGTTCACGGCGGGCGAGCTCGCCCGCGACGTCGTCTGCGTGCTGCGCTTCCAGGGTCCGCAGGCGAACGGCATGCCCGAGCTGCACGCGCTGACGCCCATCCTCGGCCTCCTCCAGGACCGCGGCTACCGGGTCTTCCCGGTCAACCCGCAGATCACCGGCGAGCGCGTGCACGGCGAGTTCGTCTGGCGCGAGCTCGGCCAGATCGGCGAGCCGATCGACATCGTCGACATCTTCCGCCGGCCGGAAGCGGCGGGCGAAGCGGTCGACCAGGCGCAGCTGGCTGCGCCAGGCGTCGCTGTCGACGCCGCGCACGTGGCCGGTCAGGTCGAGGTCGGGCGTGTAGCAGTAGACGAGGCTGCGGGCGCCGCGGCGGCTGCCGTCGACCGCCTGGGCGACGGCGTCGCCGGGGGTGACCGCGCCGCGGTAGCTGCCGCCGCGCAGGACCGCCCGCGTCAGGCCGCTGCCCTCGAACATCGCCGGCGCCGCGACGGTCACCTCGACGCCGGCAGCCTGCGCGCGCTCGAAGACC
>JAHWKC010000439.1 GCA_019348095.1 Pseudomonadota bacterium
AGGCGGACAAACAGGGGCTGAATACGAGTCTTTTTGTGCCGGCCGATGGGCTGGGCAATGTTTACACTTACACCCACCACCGCAAAAATGAAGCACTGACCGGTGTGAGCGCCATCAGCCCCAAGGTGATGGAGAGCAAGAAGAACTACGACTGGTCGAGAAACCGCCCGGTCGAACACCGCCCCTACATCAAGCAGATCGGCGGGCGGACCCGCTTTTTCTGGCTGACCACCGTGGTGCGGCCGTCGTTCATGCGCACATGCACGTTGAAGGTGGCGCCCGCGCCGACGCGGTTCTGGATGGCGTTGCCGGCCACGGCTCCGGCCACGCCTCCGGCCACGGTCGCGGTGTTCTTGCGGCCTTCGCTGTCGGTCTGGCTGTCGGCGATCTCGCGACCGGCAGCGGCGCCGACCAGCCCGCCGAGGACCGCGCCGGTGCCGCGCGGGACGGAACTGCCGCCACTGACCGGTTCGATCCGCGTGACGGTGCCGCAGTCGTAGCAGTTGGCGGTGCTGGCGCCGTAGCCGGGTGAGTACGCGCCGCCGCCGGCTCCGGCGGAGCCATATCCGGTCGTGCCGCAACCGGCCAATGCCAGCGAGGCCGCCGCGGCGACGCCGAGAAGACGAGGGTGGGTGATGTTCATGCCGATCTCCTGCTGAAGTAAGGGCGAGTGGCGGATCCGGCCACGCGCCATCACGCTAGGCGGGGTCCCGTGAACACCCCATCAACTTCAACACGGCGTTGGCGTGGCCGTTCAGGTGCGGCGGCCTATGCCCGATCTGACTCCCGAAAGGACTCGATCCGGGCGATCAGCGGAAGTCCTGGTGGCAGTCCTGGCAGGCCTGGCCGATTTCCTGCTGCGCGGCAGTGACGCCCGCGCAGTTCAACGGTGGCGAAGCGAGCGCCTCGTCCAGGCTGGCGCGCAGACCGCTGGAATGAGCGATGAAACGCCGGTCGTCGCGCAGCTCCACGAAGGCGCCGTCGAACTGGCCGGCCATGGTCCGCAACGCCTGCAGGTGCGGCAGCGTATCGGTCGGATTGCAGTTGCTGCGCGCGACGCTCTGCTTGAGCTGGCCCATCTGTGCGCTCATCACCTGCATCACCGCCCGTGGGTAGGTGTCGGGGCCGCCGAGCCAGGTGCGCATCAGGTACGCGAGCGCGACCGCGCCGACGACCAGCCCCAGCAGGAACATGAAAAGGAACCGGGAACCGTTTCCGCCGCGCTTGGCGGCAGCGGAATTGCGGGGCGGCTGGGGGTCGCTCATGGCCTGGCTCCGTCGATGGGCAGCAAGATACTACGCCCCGTTCATCGGCCAGCGCTGACGCCCTTACACTTGCCTGCATGACCGAGGACGCCCGTGGACACCTGTGGCAACAACGATTTGGCGGCATCGACCGGCTCTACGGCCGCGGCGCGCTTGCGCGCTTTGCCGCCTGCCGCGTGGCGGTGGTGGGGCTGGGTGGGGTCGGCTCGTGGGCGGTCGAGGCGCTGGCGCGCAGCGGCATCGGCCAGCTGACCCTGATCGACGCCGACGATCTGTGCGTGTCCAACACCAACCGCCAGCTGCCTGCGCTGGAAGGCCAGTTCGGACGTGCCAAGGTCGAGGCGATGGCCGAGCGGTGCCGCGCGATCAATCCGATGATCGAGGTGGTGGCCGTGCCGAGCTTTCTGACCGCCGGCAATGTCGCCGACCTGCTGGAGCCGCATTTCGACATGGTGCTCGATGCCTGCGACAGCTTCCGCAGCAAGGTCGAACTGATCGCCTGGTGCCGCCGCCGCAAGCGGCCGCTGATCGTGTGTGGCTCGGCCGGCGGCCGCACCGACCCGACACTGGTGCGGGTACGCGACCTGTCGCGCACCGAACACGACGCCATGCTCGCCTTGATCCGCAAGAAGCTACGCGGCGAGTTCAATTTTCCTAAGACGCCCTCCCGCTACTTCAGCGTGCCGGCGGTGTACTCGCTGCAGAATGTGCGTTACCCGCAGGCCGACGGCAGCGTCTGCGGCGTGCGCCCGCAGGTCGGCGGCGATGCCGCCCTGAAACTCGACTGCGGCGCCGGACTCGGTGCGGCCACCCACATCACCGGCGCGTTCGCATTCGCGATGATCGGCAAGGCGCTGGAGGTGCTGTTGAAGGCGCCCGCAAGCCGGACGCCCTGACCGATGTAGGAGCGGGCCATGCCCGCGATGTGGAGTAACGCGACCGCGTGCATCGCGCCCATGGGGCGCTCCTACAA
>JAHWKC010000043.1 GCA_019348095.1 Pseudomonadota bacterium
ACCATTCGCCGCTGGAGACCACCATCGCCTACGAGCAGGTGGCGGTCGAGGTAACCGCCGCGGTCGCGCAGCGCGAGCCGGACCCGTACCTGGCGCAGACGTACCGCTATGGGCTGCTGGAGGACTTCGACCACCTGTACCGCTATTCGGCGATGCTCGACCGGCTCGAGGGCAAGGACGCCAACAACATCACCCAGTGCTACAGCGACCTGATGCCGGGCCGCCCTACCCTTGTCGAGCACCGCGCGCCGGAGGACGACCTGCGCACGCCGTTCGATGCCAGGGCCGCCGACCCGCTGTCGAAGCTGCATGCGCTGACGATCATGGCCGCCGAGCAGCAGACCCACAATTACTACATGAACATCGGTCCGCTGTTCACCGATCCGGTGGCCCGTCAGTTATATGCGGAAATCGCTTCCATCGAAGAGCAGCACGTCACCCAGTACGAGTCCTTGCTGGATCCGGATGAAACCTTGATCGAACAATGGCTGATGCATGAAGCCGCCGAAGTCTACAACTACTACGGCTGCGTGCAGCAGGAAACCGATCCCCGTATTAAAGCCATCTGGGAGCGTTTCCTCGATTACGAGCTAGGTCACTTCCACTACGTATGCGAACTATTCAAGCAGCACGAGCGCCGCGATCCGGCCGAAGTCTTTCCGGGCGACCTGCCGGAGCCGATTCCCTTTGCCAGCCAGCGTGACTTCGTGCGCGAAACCCTCCTGGCCGAGGTCGACTACCGCGCCATCGGTACCGAGTACAGCCAGGACGGCGAGGAAAGTGCCGCATCCATCGCCTACCGCGACTACATGAACTCGGAAGGCTCGCCGACCGAGACCGTGGCTGCGGGTTACCGCTGGATTCCCGGCACCGAGCAGGCCATGCGCCCGTCGTCATTGCAGTAGTCCCGCACGGCGCAATTCCGGCGCACCGGGACCAGGAGAACGAGATGGAAAACAAGACCAACGTCGGCACCAACCGCAGCGGCATCAAGATGTCGCCGATCGATTCGGACGCGCTGCTCGAGGTGACCGAGATGACCGTGCCGACCTCGCCCGGCGATGCCACCGCACTCAATACCATCCGCGCCGACTACATCGCCGACGCAGATGGCCTGGGCGCGGTGCCGCCGCCGTTGACCGTCCGCGGCGCGGCATCCAGCGCCATCGCGGGGCTTACCGGGCACCACGCCTCCGTGCTGATCGACAAGCTGGGCGAGCGGCTGGCGTTCGAGCGCGGTGGAGTGCGCCTGTACGATGCCTTCATCGGCAAGTTGGAGATGCTGCAGGGCGCGCGCAAGGGCGGCAGCAACGGCGACGGTTGGCCGCCGATGGCGACGGTGCGCAGCTTCCGCGAGCAGGAACTCGCCCATGCCCACCTTCTTGCCGACGCGCTTGAGAAGCTCGGCGCCGATCCGACCGCGCAGACCCCCTGCGCCAACCTCACCGGCATGACCAACATGGGCCTGATGCAGGCGATGAGCGATCCGCGCACCAACCTGGCGCAATCGCTGCAGGTGCTGCTGATGGCCGAGGTCGCCGACGGCGAGGGCTGGAGCGGATTGATCGCGCTGGCCAAGGATGCCGGCCAGTCGGACCTGGCGCGCCATTTCAGCCGTGCGCTGGCGGAGGAAGAACGGCATACCACCTCGGTGCGCACGTGGTACCGCGATGCCGTCGCGCAAGACGCATCGGTGGCTCCGACGCGGCATTGAGCGGGTGTGGCAGGTTGCGTTCGCGGCTGAAGCCGCTCCTACAAGGCAGCCCCTGTAGGAGCGACGTAAGTCGCGAGCTCTTGGGCCAGGTCGCGAGCACGCCTGCCGCCGTCGCAGAAATCGCCCCGGAGCGCCATTCGCCGAGTCCCGGACGCAAAGCCCGCGACTCACGTCGCTCCTACCCGAAGGCGCCCTCTTGTAAGAGCGTCCCGACAGGCGCGGCCCTGTGTACCGCCACCAGGGCGTCGGCCATCCGTCACCGGACCTAGACCCGGCGCTGTGCCAAGGTCGCCGGGCCGGCCGGGTCCGGCCGCCCGATCGTTTCCATGCCTGCATTGAACCTGCTCACCATGAACGCCCACATGGGCTTTTCGCTGTTCAAGCGCCGCTTCGTGCTGCCTGAACTGCGCGAAGCGATCCGCAGCGTGTCGGCCGACGTGGTGTTCCTGCAGGAGGTGCTCGGCGCGCATGCGCGGCACTCGCTGCGCCACGCCAACTGGCCGCAAGGGCCGCAGTACGAATACCTGGCCGACACGATCTGGCCGCAATACGCCTATGGCCAGAATTCGGCCTACCCCGACGGCCATCATGGCAATGCGCTGATGTCGAAGTTCCCGATCGTGCGGCAGGAGAACCGCGACGTCTCGGTGCACGGGCACGAGGGCCGCGGGTTATTGCACTGCGTGCTCGACCCGCCCGGCCAGGCCCGGCCGCTGCACGCGATCTGCGTCCACCTGGGCCTGGCCGAGGCGCACCGCCAGCACCAGCTGGAGCTGCTGTGCGAGATGGTGCGCAGCGAAGTGCCCGACAACGCGCCGCTGATCGTCGCCGGCGACTTCAATGACTGGCGCCGGCGGGCGGACGGCGTCCTGGCGCGCTGCGACCTGCAGGAGGTGTTCGTTGCCGCGACCGGACAGGCCGCGAGGACCTTTCCCGCGCGCTGGCCGTTGCTGACGCTGGACCGCATCTACACGCGCAACCTGCGCATCGACCGCGCGCGCGTGCTGTCGGGCCGGCCGTGGTCGCACCTGTCGGACCACACCCCGCTGCTGGCCGGGGTGCGCGCATGAGCCGCGGTGCTCCGGGCATCCGCGGCGACGGCGACGACGACGCGAATTGGCGCAGCGGCAATCGCGTGCGCCTGCTGGAGAACGGCGAGGCGTTCTTCGCTGCGGTCTTCGAAGCCATCGCGCAGGCCAGTGAGGAGGTGCTGCTGGAGACCTTCATCCTGTTCGAGGACAAGGTCGGCTGCACGCTGCAGCAACACCTGATCGCCGCGGCCATGCGTGGCGTGCGGGTCGAGGTGCTGGTCGACAGCTGGGGTTCGCCGGATCTATCGGCGGCCTACCTGTCAGCCCTGACCCGCGCCGGGGTGCGGTTCCGGGTGTTCGACCCGCACCGCAGGTTTCTCGGCAAGCGCCTGCACATGTTCCGCCGCATGCACCGCAAGATCGTGGTGGTCGACGCCACGCGCGCTTTCGTCGGTGGCATCAACTATTCGGTCGATCACCTGGAGGAACTCGGGGTGAACTCCAAGCAGGATTACAGCGTGGAGCTCCAGGGTCCGGTGGTCAGCGACATCCGCGACCTGGTGCAGTCGGCGATCGACTCGCGCGGCACCGGCGAATCCTGGCGGCCCCGGGCGCAGGCCGATGACGCCCAGCCGCGCGCCGGCGAGGCCGAGGTGCTGTTCGCGGTGCGCGACAACGGCCCCCACAGCACCTCCATCGAGGACCAGTACCGGCATTCGATCCGGCAGGCGCGCGAGCAGATCGTCATCGCCAACGCCTATTTCTGCCCCGGCTATGGCCTGCTGCGCGAGTTGCGCGATGCAGCGCAGCGCGGGGTGCGGGTGACTCTGGTCCTGCAGGGGCAGGCGGACATGGCGATCGCGCAGTTCGCGGCCCGCTCGCTGTACCGCATGCTGATGGCCAGCGGCATCGAGATCTGCGAGTACCACGAGCGCCAGTTCCACGGAAAGGTCGCGCTGATCGATGGCGAGTGGGCCACGGTCGGCTCCAGCAACCTGGACCCGCTGAGCCTCTCGTTGAACCTGGAGGCCAATGTCTTCATCCGTGACGCGAGCTTCAACCGGCAGCTGCGTGACCATCTCTCGCGCCTGATGCACGCGCACTGCCACAAGATCGACACCGGGCCGGTACCGCCGCACCGCAGGTGGCATGCGCTGGTCGCGCCGGTGGTGTACCACTTCCTGCGGCGCTTCCCGGCCTGGGCCGGACTGCTGCCGGCGCATACGCCGAGGAAGCTGGCCTCGCCAGCGCCGGCGGCCGGCACCGATGCGAGTGGCTGAGGTGGCGGGCGACCGCCGGTGGCGCAAGCACCTGGCGGCGATCGTGGCCGCGGTCTTCCTGCTGGTCGTGGCGGTGCTGCTGGTGCGTTATGCACGCACGCTCGACTGGGCCGAGGTGAGCGCCGCGCTGGCCGGCTATGGCGCGGCGCAAGTCGCTGCGGCCGGCGTGGGGGTCGCGCTCAGCTACCTGCTCTACGGCAGCTACGACCTGGCCGCTCGCGCCTACAGCGGGCATTGCCTCTCGCGTCGGCGCGTGGTGCTGATCGCATTCATCAGCTATGCGTTCAATCTCAACCTCGGTGCGCTGGTCGGCGCAGCGGGCTTCCGCTACCGGCTGTACTCGCGCTCGGGGCTGGACGCGGCCACCATCGGCCGCATCTTCGGCTTCAGCGTGGTCGCCAACTGGACCGGATACGCGCTGCTGGGCGGGGCATTGTTCGCGCTGGGCCTGGTGGCACTGCCACCGGGATGGGAACTGGGCACCGCCGGTTTGCGCGTGGTCGGCATTGCGATGTTGATCGCGGTGACCGCCTACATGGTCGGCTGCGCGTTATGGCCACGGCGCGAGTGGACCGTGCGCGGGCACTCCATCCAGCTGCCGTCGTTCCGGCTTGCCTTGCTGCAGGTGTTGCTGTCGGCGGCCAACTGGCTGGTCATCGCGGCGATCCTGGATGCACTGCTGCCGGCCGGCATCCCCTACCCCACCGTGCTGGGTGTGCTGCTGCTCGGCGCGGTCGCCGCGGCGGCCACTCACGTGCCTGCCGGGCTAGGGGTGCTGGAGGCGACGTTCCTAGGACTGCTCGGTGCGAGCATCGGCCAGGCCGAGGTGCTGGCTGCACTTCTAGCGTATCGGGCGCTGTACTACCTGGGCCCGCTGCTGCTCGCCATCGCGATGTATCTCGGCTTCGAAGCCAGGGCCAGGGGGCGCTCGCCCGCGGAGCGTTGATGCCACGGCGCAGATCGGCGCGCGAGCGGATTCTTTCCTGCGTTCAGGACGATAGATTGGAGCGCGCCTGGCTCAACGGCGTTGCGGCAACCGGCTTTTGATCGCGGCTGAAGCCGCTCCTACACGCAGGCCGTCCGCGACGGCTCTAAAGGCCGAACGGCCACGTGTCAGGCATGCCCTCGCCTGCGCCTGCAGCGTCGGCGTGGTCCAGCGGTTCGATCGCGCGGGTGCGGTCGAACCAGACATAGGCATCGAACTGCAGCGGCAAGGTGGCATGGACGTAGTGGCTCCAGCGCTCGGTACCGGGCAGGTAGATCACGCCGATGAAGCGCTGCAGCCGCGGCTGCAACAGGGCCTCGCGCAACTCGGGGTGGCGGCCTTCGCGCAGGTCGACCAGGCAGGCGGCGTGCCCGGCGTCATGGAAGGCACGCTCAACGCTGCCCGGCAGCGATGGGTTGATCGGCATCACCTGCATCGGCGCGCCCCAGTCGCTGGCGGCCGCCACCGTGCCGTCGTGCGTACCGAAGCCGACCAGCGCGGCACGGTCGCCGAACTCTTCGCGGCACAGCTGCCCGATGTTCAGCTCGTCGCGCAGGCGCCCCATGTCGGTATGACGCGCATCGCCGATGTGCGAATTGTGTGCCCAGACCACCGCCTTGCGGTCCGGGTCGCCATCGAGCAGCTGCATCAGGGTGTCGAACATGTGGCGGTCGCGCAGGTTCCACGACTCGGCCGCGCCGTAGTACATCGCCCGGTAGTAGGCTTCGGCGTTGCTGACCAGGCGCGCGTTCTGGGTGGCGTCGAACAGGCCGTCGTGGAGCGCATCGTGGCGCGTGCCGTCGCCGCCGCGCTGATGGTCCCCGAGCTGGCGTTGCAGCAGCTCGCCCAGCATGTCGAGCACGGCCTGCTCGCAGGCCGCATGCCCCGTACTCAGTGCCATCCGCCCGTATTCGGCCGGCTCACCGGCCCAGGGCGTAAGGCAGCCGTAGTGCTTGCGTGCCAGGCGCGCGGCATCGGGGTCGACCCGCTCCAGGTATTCGATCACCGCGCGGATCGAGCCGTACATGCTGTACAGATCGAGTCCGTGGAAGCCTGCCTGGGCGGCCGGGTCGCGACCGGCGTTGTGCGCACGCAGCCAGCGTACGAAGGTCGCGACCTCGCGATTCCGCCACATCCACGTGGGAAAGCGCTGGAACGGAGGCTCGGCGCCCGGCCGCGGCGGCAGATGGCGGACGTGTCGATGTATCGATGCCGCGTCGGGCCAGTCGGCCTCGACCGCGACGATGTTGAAGCCATGCTGCTCGATCAGCCGTCGGGTGATCGCATCACGCGCGCGGTAGAACTCGGACGTGCCGTGACTGGCCTCGCCCAGCAGCACCACACGGGCATCGTCGAACCGGTCGAAGGCCTGGCCGAACGCGCCATCCCCCGAGCCGCCGTCCGCCGCCGCCGTGCCTCCCGGCAACCCGGGCAAGGGATCGGCCGCAGCGCGGATCAAGTCGCTCACGTCCACGGCGTGCCACTCGGTGACCGTTTCGCTGGCGCGTCGTCCCAGCCGTGCTTGCCGATCAACGGCACGAACATCACCCCACCAAGGTCCACCTGCTCGTAACGGTCGTCCTCGCAGCGGGTGACCTTGACCAGCCGCTGTGCACTGCTCCTGTCGCCGACCGGCATGACCAGGCGTCCGCCTATGACCAGCTGCTCGCGCAGCAACTGCGGCACCCTCGGGCCGCCGGCGGCCGCCAGGATCGCGTCGAACGGGGCCTGCTCGGGCCAACCGCCGGTGCCGTCATCGGTCCGGACCTCGATGTTGTCGTAGCCGAGCCCGGCGAATCGCTGCCGCGCGAGCGTGGCCAGTTCGGGCAGCCGCTCGATCGTATAGACCCGCTGCGCGATTGCGCCCATCACCGCCGCCGCGTAGCCCGAGCCGGTACCGATCTCCAGCACCCGTTCGCCCGGCGCCAGCCGGGCGGCGTCGATCATCAACGCGACGATGTAGGGCTGCGAGATGGTCTGGCCACCTTCGATCGGCAGCGCCGAGTCCTCGTAGGCATATTCGCGTACCTCGGCCGGCACGAACCGCTCGCGCGGGACCACGCGCATCGCCTGGAGCAGGTGCCGGTCACCCAGTCCGCGCCGCGCGATCTGGTACTCCACCATTTGCTCGCGTTGTTCGGTGGCATCCATTGGTGAGCGCCAGAGGTACCACGTGATCATGGATCAGGTGCAATGAAACAGGCGTCAAGCTGGGGCGTGTCGTGGTTGCTGCGGCCGTTGCTCCAAGAGAAAAACCCACGAAAGAGTTTCCGGCGGGCGTAAAAACTGCACCCGCCGACGCGAAGACCGAGCCTTGTGGGCCCGGTCAGTCACTGGCACGGCTCTTGCGCGTTCTGTCCTGAATGCCGGTGGCATCGAGACGATCCGCCCCGGCCACGCCCGACACCGACAGGAGCCCGCCATGAAGGGTCACCGCCACTTCCACACCGAGACACCGTTCGGCCAGCTCGCCAGCCACGAGCCGCGTCGCCGCGACGAGGATCCGCGGGGCTACGGCGATCCGGTGTTCCGCGATGAACCGGCATCGTTCCGCTACGAGGACAGCGGCGAGCATCAGCATGAGCGGGGCGGCCACCTGCCCCGGCTCTTTGATGACCGCCTCGGCGGTCATTCCGGCCCCCACACCCGTGCCGGTCAACGCAGCGGTGGTCCACGCGAAGGTGCGCACGCAGGCGACAGGCACCACAACAGCATCGCCGCCGATTACGCGCGACGCATCGCCAACGTGTTCAAGGAGGATCGCGACCAGGTCCATTCCGCCGGTGAATATCCGCGTCAGAGCCAGCGCGGTCGCGGCCCCAAGAACTACCGCCGGTCACAAGCCCGGGTCATGGAAAACATCCACGAGAGCCTGACCATGGACCCGGATGTCGACGCCACCGACATCAGCGTGGCCTGCGATGCGGACACCATTACCCTCAGCGGTCATGTCGCCGAGCGCTGGATGAAGCACCGCGCCGAGGACATTGCGGCCAGCGCCGCGGGCGACCTGCAGATCGACAACCGCATCGACGTCACGCGCTCGCCGCGCCGGTGACCGTGCCGGCAACGCCGGTACCGGCGCTGGTGCCAGCATCGCTGCCCGCGCCGATGCTTTTCGCTCGGCCCTCTTGGTCTAGCCGTCAGAACCCTGGTCGGGCAGCACGAACCGGAACGTGGCGCCCTCGCCCTCGCGGCCCTCGGCGCGGATGCTGCCGCCATGGCGCTCGACGATGCGCTTGACCGAGGCCAGTCCGATGCCGTGACCGGGGAACTGGTCCTGCGAGTGCAGCCGCTGGAACGGCCGGAACAGCTTATCGACGTAATCCTGCGGGAAGCCGGCGCCGTTGTCGCGCACGAAATATTCCACCTCGCCCTCCGCGGTCGGCTCCGCGCCCAGTTCGATGCATGCGTCTTCGCGTCCGCGGGTGAACTTCCATGCGTTGCCCAGCAGGTTGTCCAGCAGGTTGCGCAGCAGCGCTGCATCGCCTTCGACCTGCAGTCCGGGCGCGATGGTCAGCGCCGGATGGTGGTCGCGCTCGCCCGCACGCAGCTCTTCGGCGACATCGGCGGCCATCCGGCTGAGGTCGACGCGCTCGATCTTGAGTTCGCTGCGGGTCACCCGGCTCATCTTGAGCAACGCATCGATCAGCTCGCCCATGCGCCCGGCGGCCTTGCGCACGCGCGTCAAGTAGCTTTGCCCGGCGCTGTCGAGCGCGTCGCCATAGCGTTCGGCCAGCGTGCGACTGAAGCCGTCAATCGCGCGCAAGGGTGCGCGCAGGTCGTGCGACACGCTGTAGGCGAAGGCCTCCAGTTCCTGGTTGGCCTGGCTCAACTCGCGCGTGCGCATCGCCACGCGCGCCTCCAGCGTGCGGTTGAGCGCATGCACACGGGCCTCCGCGCGCAGGCGCTCGGTGACATCCTCCACCTGCACCAGGCCGGTGACATCCTGGCCGACATGCCCCGGCACCGGCGAATGGGTCAGTTGCGCATGCCGCGGCAGGCCACCTTCGCGGTGCAGCCGCCGGGTATAGCGGCGCACCCCGCGCTCGTCGTTCAGACGCGGGGTGCCGTGGTCGCCACGGACCGCCGGGTCGGTTTCGGTGTCCTCGAACAGGTCGTCAAAGTGCTCGCCCACCATGACCTTCGGGTCGCGTCCGACAATGCCGCCCAGCGCCGGGTTGGCCTCGACGATGCGGCCTTCGCTGTCCAGCACCGCCTGGCCGACCGCCGAGTAGTGCATCGCACTGCGGAAGCGCAGCTCGCTGCGGCGGTAGTCCTCGGTCATGCGCGCGGCCAGCTTGTGCGCCCGCGCCTCGGTGTGCGCCAGCATCCAGGCGATGGCGATGCGCAGGACGAAGAAGGTGCTCTTGATCACGATGCTTTCCCCGGTGGGGCTGGATTGATTGCGACCGAGCATAGCGATGCCTGCCACGGCATTGGCGCGCGCTGCGACGGATGCGGGAATGCGGCGACGAAACCGGGCTGCGCAAGGCCTGAAGGACCGGCCGGGCTTGCGCGCGTCGCGGTCGAGCCGGACACGGATCCGGTCTGGAGGGCGAGCCGGAGGGCGGCCGATGCAGCAAACAAAGAACCCCGCCGTGGCGGGGTCCTGTTCTTGTGTCCGGCGCGGATGGTCGCGTAGAGCGGAGCTCGCTCCGCTGCGTGCCCCGCCGGACGAACCGCTATCGTGCTGCGGCGGCGTCGGGCATCTCCCCGGCCAGCGCGTCCAGCTGCGTGGCCAGGCGCAGCACCCGCTCGCGCTGCTGTTGCAGGTCGGTGGCGACGTTGATGTTCATATCGGCAATGGAGCCGCGCAATGCGGCCAGCTGTTGCGCGTTGATGTTGCCGGTGGATGCATCGACCCGGCCCAGCGCCGCGGCGGCTTCCTGCAGGTGGGTGCTGGCGGTGCCGAAATTGCGCTGGTCCAGGTCGGTCGCGGTGCGATAGAGGGCGGTCCGCGCCAGCAGCAGCTGGTTGCGGCTGTTGGCCGCCGAGAGGTCCTGTTGGGCCTGCTGCAGCCGGCCTTCGACCGCGCTCATGCGCTGCTCGTGCTCGGACTGCTGCGCGCTGAGCTGGCTTCGGGTCTGGAAATGGCCCCACAGGTACACGCCCAGCAGGAGCAACGCGACCACGAGCACACCGATCAGGATGTTTCGGGTCGGCGTGGAGGACTTCGCGGAGCTAGCGGTGGAATCGGTCGTATTCATGCGGTTGCCTGGTTGGGTCGGAGCGACGCCGCGTGGGCCGGAAGCCCCATCCTACGGCGATCGGTTCAGGATCGGGTGAAAAGCCGCTGCGCGCGCGTGTCCGGGCAGCGATCGGACGCGGAACGCCGTGGCGGTCGCGCCTTTTGCTTCCCGGGCTGTCCGCTCCCGCAGGGCGAGAGACGCAGGGCGACGGCCGGCTAGTCGCGCTGCGCCTGCAGCAGCTCGGCGAACTGCGCCGGAGTCATCGGTCGCGCGAGGGCGAAGCCTTGCGCGGCGTTGCAGCCGGCTTCGGTCAGCCATTCCAGCGTGGCCTCGTCCTCGATGCCTTCGGCGGTGACGGAGGCGCCGAGGTCGTGGGCGAGCCGGATCGTCGCGCGCACGATCGCCTGGTCCGACGGCGAATGGCGCAGGGCCTGGACGAAGGACCGGTCGATCTTGAGCTCGTCGGGGTCGAGCCGACGCAGGTTGGTCAACGAGGAATGCCCGGTCCCGAAGTCGTCCAGCGAAATCCGGATGCCATGCTGGCGCATCTGTAGGACCGCTTCGGCTATACGCTCCGGGTTGCGCATGATGTCGGTCTCGGTGACTTCCAGCATCAGCCGCGCGCCGAGTTCACCGCTGCCCTCGATGATCGCCGCGACCAGGGTCAGATCCGCCAGGTCGTTGGCCGAGACGTTGACCGACAGGCTCAGCGAATGGCCGAGCTGCTGCCACTGGCGACAGTGCTCGAGTCCGCGCTGGATCAGGTACAGGGTCATCTCGCCGATCACCCCGGCCTGCTCGGCCAGCGGCACGAACGCGTAGGGCGCCAGCGGCCCATGCTGCGGATGGTTCCAGCGGACCAGCAGTTCCGCACCGACCCACCGCCGCAGCTTCAGGTCGAGCTTGGGCTGCAGCGCATAGCCGAGCTGGCCCGAGCGGATCGCCTCGTGCAGTTCCGCAAGCAGGGTCAGATCGCGCCGGTCCGGCTGCAGCCCGGGCTCGTAACACACCCCGGCGACCATCTGTTTGTGCGCCGCGCCGCAGGCGATCCGTGCAGCGCGGACCAGCGCCGGTGCGCCGGTGGCATCGGTCGGGAACAGCGCGATGCCGATCCGGCTGCGCAGCTCGACCGGCAGCGCGTCGACCTCGATCCGCCGCGCCAGCAGCGCCGCCAGCTGCGGCACCATCGCCTCGGCCGCGCTCCGGTCGCCGGCGACCTCCAGAATCACCGCGAAACTGCCCGGCCCGAGCACGGCCAGATGCTCGGTGCCGAACTCGGCCGCCAGCCGTTGCGCGACCGCCTGCTGGACATGCTGGCTGCTGGCTTCGTCGGCG
The DNA here is from genome assembly GCA_019348095.1 of Pseudomonadota bacterium. Lineage (GTDB taxonomy): Bacteria > Pseudomonadota > Gammaproteobacteria > Xanthomonadales > Xanthomonadaceae > Novilysobacter_A. The sequence goes on from JAHWKC010000043.1 coordinate 11,538, forward strand.
ATGTTTTCGAGCAGGTCCAGCCCGAGCAGGTGCATTTCGGCCAGCGCGAAGCCGGCACTACCGGGCCGCCACTGGCCGATGCGCCGGTCGAGCCGGTCGATCAGGCTCCGCCGGTCCCCGATCGCGGGCTTGCGCCCGGCATCGTCCACATCGACAGGCGTCGCGACGGTCGACACCGGCTCGGCGTGCGCAGGCCGCCTGGGCGCCCGTCGCCACCACAGCAGCGCCGGGGCGAGCAGCAGCAGCGGCACGCCGATCCAGAGCAGCAGCGGCGAGCCGACGACCCGGGCCAGCCACGACCGGTCCGGCCGCAGCGCCACGGCCAGCAGCCAGCAGGCGACGCCGGCCGCCACCGGCACCATCCGGGCGTCGAGCGCCGCGGCCGAGCCGCCCGAGGAGCCACCCGGCGTCCGCTGCAGGTCCCACGGGTTGCGCGTCGGGTCACAGCCGGTGCCGTAGGCGAACTCGTGCAGCACCGTCTTGCCGAGCAGTCCCGCCCCCGCAGCCCGCAGCCGCTCCCACAGCGCCGCGTCGGCCAGGTTGCTGTCATAGGCGATGGCCAGCGTCCACGCGAGGGCCGCTCGCTGCCGCTCGTCGAACCGGGCCGGATCGTCGGCGTGCGCGACGACGTCGTCCTCCTGGGCGAGGTAGCGGGCGCAGAGGCCCTTGATCTCGTGCTCCACGATGCC